>JAYUPC010000083.1:0-12747 GCA_043760355.1 Sphingomonadales bacterium | reverse complement strand
CTGCCAGATAGGCAAGCGCATAGCGCACCGATGTTGTGCCAAGAATTGCAACCGCCTGACCTTTTTTAAGGCCGTCACGTTGCAGCTGTGCCGCGATCCGGTCGACAAGTGCGGCGACTTGCCCCCAATTCAGGCTCTCGCTGCCATCAGTCAGCGCAATCCGGTCCGGCCTGTCCCGCCCCCATGAAGCAATCAGGTCAGAATAGGAGCCGAAGGGTTGTTCGAGCTCGGTGTGCGGATTGAAGGTCATCGCTTACTCGCTGTTGTGCAATTTGTTTCGCGCGAAGGCGCAAAGAGAAATAAGATAATAAGGAGGTCAGCCAATCTGGCCAGTATGATTATTTATCAAGCGTTTTAAGCCTTGTTTGAATGTTTCCTCTCCAAAATTCATCAGTAATCCAATGCTAAGATCAGCTAACCGCAAATATGTCAGCACTTGCTTTGAATGGACTGGCATCAAACGATCAATCGATTTCAATTCGATCAACAACTGCTTTTCGACGATGATATCTGCGCGAAATGCCTCGGGAAAAATGATGTCATCTATAGATATTTTGATCGGCATTTGCCGATCCACTCTTAACCCCAACCGTTCCAACCTTTTGGCAAGTACAGCCTCATAAACTGATTCAAGCAGCCCTGGCCCAATATCAATATGCATCCTAAAGCCAGTATCAATAACTACTTTAACAATTGCCTCAAGATCACGATCCAAAGCAAATCTCCCTTATTGTCTTACTTCCCTTTGCGCCTTCGCGCGAAACAAATTGCACAGCTTTTCCAAATATCAAAACCTATCATTAGCAATCCAAAATACATGTGGAAAAACCGGCCTTTCGCTTGGGTTTTGCGGCGGTTTCCTCTAGGGTAAATTCATGACTGAAGAAACTCCAGAAAACACCCCAGAAACCCACACCGGCGACAGCGCCGCCAATCCAAACAAGAACGAATACGGTGCTGATAGCATCAAAGTTCTCAAAGGGTTAGATGCCGTACGCAAACGCCCCGGCATGTATATTGGCGATACAGATGATGGTTCTGGCTTGCATCATATGGTGTTCGAGGTTTCGGACAATGCGATTGATGAAGCGCTTGCAGGGCACTGTGATCTGGTATTGATCGAACTTAACCCTGATGGATCGGTTTCGGTTGAAGATAATGGTCGCGGTATCCCCACGGGAATGCACAGCGAAGAGGGCGTTTCAGCAGCTGAAGTTATCATGACCCAGCTTCATGCCGGCGGTAAGTTTGACAATACCAATGACGAAAATGCTTACAAGGTATCGGGCGGTTTGCACGGTGTGGGCGTGTCGGTTGTGAATGCGCTTTCCGAATTTCTCGACCTGATAATCTGGCGCGAGGGCAAACAGCATGAAATGCGTTTTGCGTACGGCGATGCGGTGGCACCGCTCAAGGTAACGGGCGATGCGCCGGTGGTTGATGGCAAACCGAAAAATGGCACGCGGGTAACCTTCCTTGCATCGACCGATACATTCAAGAACGTGACCGAATTTGACTTTGAAAAGCTAGAGCATCGCTACCGTGAGCTGGCTTTCCTCAATTCAGGTGTCCACATCCTGCTGCGCGACAACCGCCATGCCGATGTGAAGGAAGTTGACCTGTTTTACGAAGGCGGGATCGCGGCATTCGTCAAATATCTGGACCGTAACAAAGTGCCGCTGTTGGCCGACCCCATTGCAATCCATTCACAGCGCGACAGCATCGGTATCGATGTCGCGCTTGAATGGAACGACAGCTATTATGAAAATGTGCTGTGCTTTACCAACAACATACCGCAGCGTGACGGCGGCACGCATTTGGCGGCATTCAGGTCAGCGCTTACCAGAACGTTGAACAATTATGCGGAAAAATCCGGTATACTCAAAAAAGAGAAAATTACCCTGACCGGGGATGATATGCGCGAAGGCCTGACCGCGATTGTCTCGGTCAAACTGCCTGATCCTAAATTCTCTTCACAGACTAAAGATAAACTTGTGTCGTCTGAAGTGCGTCAGCCGCTGGAAAGCTTGATGGCCGACAAGATGAGCGAATGGTTGGAGGAAAATCCGGCGCACGCAAAAACGGTCATCCAAAAAGTTATCGATGCTGCTGCTGCCCGTGAAGCCGCGCGCAAGGCGCGTGAAGCCAGCCGTAAATCGGTGATGAGCATCGCTTCGCTTCCGGGAAAACTCGCCGATTGTCAGGAAAAGGATCCGGCGAAATCGGAACTGTTCCTCGTCGAAGGAGATTCCGCTGGTGGATCGGCCAAGCAAGGGCGCGACCGGCATTATCAAGCAATCCTGCCTTTGAAGGGTAAAATCCTCAACGTTGAACGTGCACGATTTGACCGGATGCTGTCGTCAAAAGAAGTCGGCACGCTGATCCAGGCAATGGGCACTGGCATTGGCCGCGATGATTTCAACATCGAAAAACTGCGCTATCACAAGATTGTTATCATGACCGATGCGGACGTCGACGGTTCGCACATCCGCACGCTGTTGCTCACATTCTTCTATCGGCAAATGCCCGAAATTATTGAAAACGGCCATCTCTTCATCGCGCAGCCTCCTTTGTATAAGGTCGCCAAAGGCCGCAGCGAGCTTTATGTAAAGGACGATAACGCGCTTGACGTCTATCTGGTCGAGGCTGGTCTGAACGGCGTTGTGCTGGAAACCGCGGGCGGCGCGCGCAGCGGCAAAGACCTGGCTTCGCTTGTCGAACATGCCCGGCGTATGCGCAGCCTGATGGCCTATGTCCCGCGCCGTTATGATGGTACTATTATCGAGGCAATGGCGCTCACCGGCGCACTCAATCCTAACTTTGGTCCCGCCGACCGCGCAGATGCCGTCGCTAAGGCTGCTGTATGGATGCAGGCGCAGGACCAAGCAAGCAAATGGTCGGGCCGCGTTTCTGAAGAGGGCGGTTACCATTTCGAGCGGCTATGGCGCGGTGTAACCGATCACCATATGATTGAAGCCAGCTTTTTGCTTTCCGCCGAAGCTCGCAAGCTGCACAAATTGGCGAGTGAAGAGACCGATAGTTATGCAAAGCCGGCAAAACTGGTAAAGGCCAGTGCCACAGCGGTTGAGGCCGAACCCGTGATAGAGAATGACGGCGATGAAGTTGCAGAAGTAGGTGCGCAAGCCAGGCGTTCGGGTGCTAAAGCCGAAAAGGGCACATCCCTCATCACCCGCCCTTCCGAATTGCTCGATGCGATATTGGCGGCCGGTCGCAAAGGCATTGCGGTTTCGCGTTACAAAGGCCTTGGTGAGATGAATGCCGAGCAGCTTTGGGAAACCACATTGGACCCGGAACACCGTTCATTGCTGAGGGTTGAAATCGAACAAGCCGATCTGGCCGACGAGATTTTTACCAAGCTGATGGGCGATGTGGTTGAACCAAGGCGTGACTTCATTGTCGAAAATGCGTTGAATGTGGCTAATTTGGATGTTTAGATAAGCGCAATCGGTTTAACCTATACCTAACCCGCTGTACCGCCAGCCTGTTGAATTGCATAAAACTACTTTGCACTTTGTAACTGGGAGTAGGGGATTATGCGATCACGATACCGCTTGCCCATATTGGCATTGATTTCATTGCCTGTTCTTGCACATGCCGGAGGGGCCAGAAAACAAATAGGCAGCGGCATTGCCAGCTATTATGCTTCTGAATTTGCCGGAAACCGGACGGCAAGCGGCGAACGTTTTAATCCAGCGGCTTTTACCGGCGCCCATCGCTCTCTGGCGTTTAATAGCCGCGTTGCCGTTACCAATATGGCGAATGGCAAACAAGTGACTGTACGAATCAATGATCGTGGGCCGTGGACGAAGGGTCGGATCATCGACATTAGTTACGCCGCTGCAAAGGTGATTGGTATGCACCGTAGCGGCACCGCACGTGTAAAACTAGAGCTGCTCGATTAACAGGACATAATGGCCAGATTCGTGTTAAAGAGAATGCCAGACAATGGAGAATTTTATGAAAATAATGTCATATCTGGCAGCAGCAGGGTTGTTATTCGTGGTTCCTGCATCTGCACAAGCCCCAAAGCGTGTTGATATCGTCCTAGCCAATTTCAGCTTCACGCCTTCTGCAATCCAATTGAAGGCAGGGCAGCAAGTGACGTTACACTTTGATAATCAAGGTTCGGGCGGGCATGATTTCACCGCGCCGGAATTTTTCAAAGCCGCAACGATGGATACGGCCACCCGAACGAAATTGGGCAAAAAAGGCAGGATTGATTTGTCCAAAGGACAAGTCACTAATATCATTTTAACCCCCAAAGCAGGCACCTACAAGGCTAAATGCGGACATTTCCTGCACGCCGGTTTTGGCATGACAGGAACAATAACGGTCAGCTAATCGCGGCGCGCTGCCAATCGGGTAATCCGAGAGACGCCATATCCTCAACACGGCGATGCTCAACCGACAGGCCGAGTTCGGGATAAACGGTGCGCTGACGTTTGGGATCAGCGTCAAATAGCGGCACAACCACCAAGCGGCGGTTGATCTTTTGCCGCCAATTCATCCGCGCAGTGTTTTCTTGTCCCACATAACAGCCCTTATTGAATGACACGCCGTTCAGTTCGGCGGCATTGCATTCAAGCCATAAGGTTTGATCGCTGCCCAGTTCGGCAATCCCTTCGGTAATGCCAAGGGCAAGGCGGTGAGCGCGGTAGTTATCAGAGCCATCGCCTATGGGTTCAGCAGGTGCAGATAACCAGCGATAGCCAAGGGAGGAATGCCTTGGATCAAGTCCAATGCCGGTTGGCGAGGAACCAAGATCACTGTTATGGCGACGTGAGCCTTTGTCAGGCTCAGTCTCCGACCAATAAATGACCAGATTTGGATCAGCATCAATCGCAATCTTGCGTCGCAGGCGGTACATAGATAATCGACGTATTAAAGCGTCTGCTTGCGTCGCTTCACAATCGATCAGAACAGAATCGTTATCCGCCCATATGAAGAAATCGAATAGCGCCTTTCCCTGCGGACTGAGCAACCCAGCCCATACAGGAAGAGTCCCGCTCATATCCTGCGTTACCAATCCCTGCAGGAACGTACGTACGTCTTCGCTTTCCCCGGTTGAGGATAGGCGGATTACAGAGCGATCAGCTAAATGATATGCAGTCATAGGTGACAGATAGTGTCTCGTCGGCTTAAAGGAAAGGTATGAGCGAACCAATGATTCTAACCATCCGCCGTCCCGATGACTGGCATGTCCATTTGCGTGACGGCGACATGATGCAGGCAGTCATGCCTTATACTGCGCGGCAATTTGCGCGCGCGATTGTTATGCCCAATTTGTCGCCGCCGGTGACCGATGTGGCAAAGACTGCTGCATATCGCGACCGGATATTGGCCGCAGTACCGGACGGTGTCGATTTTACGCCGTTGATGACGGCCTATCTGACAGACAGCACCGACGGCGAAGAGCTGGCGCGTGGGTTAGCGAGCGGCGTTTTTACCGCAGCAAAGCTTTATCCTGCAAACGCGACCACGGGCAGTGCGCACGGGGTAACTGATATTGCCAACATCATGCCAGCATTGGAGCGGATGCAGGATATCGGCATGCCGCTCTTGATCCACGGAGAGGTGACCGACAGCCATGTCGACATTTTCGACCGGGAGGCAGTGTTTATCGAACGCATACTTATCCCACTTGTCCGCGACTTGCCTGAACTAAAGATCGTGTTCGAACATATTACTACCGTGCAGGCGGTTCAATTTGTGGAAGCCGGCAGCCCCAATATTGCAGCTACAATCACACCGCAGCATCTCCACATCAACCGCAATGCAATGTTTGCCGGTGGTATCCGTCCGCACGCATATTGCTTGCCCGTCGCCAAGCGGGAGGTGCACCGGTTGGCGCTGCGCAAGGCCGCGACGTCGGGATCGCCGAAGTTTTTCCTCGGCACTGACAGCGCACCCCACGCGGTTGGTGCAAAAGAAGCGGCCTGCGGGTGTGCCGGAATATTCAATGCGCCTTACGCTATTGAAAGCTACGCCGCTGTGTTTGAGGAGGAAAATGCGTTGGATAAGTTGGAGGGCTTTGCTTCGGAGCATGGGCCACGTTTTTACGGACTTCCGCTCAATGAAGACACAGTGACATTGGAACGCAAGGCTATGACGGTGCCAGAACGCATTGATGCAGGCGGCACACTTATTGTGCCGTTCCATGCGGGTGAAGAGCTAGCTTGGACTTTGATCTAGGTTCTGACCCTAAGCTGAAAGACGCTTCAAAAAACCGTCGGTTGCCGTTCACAAACCCGCCATTTGTGTTTCTAAACCGCTGTAGTTTGCCCGGATTTCCAATATCTCCTGCGTCACCAGTTTTGCTGAATCTGATACAGCTTCGGTATTCCCTGCGGTTGCCAGTTCAGCGCTTCGCATCTGCAATGTTTGGCCCCGCACTTCCATTTGATTAGCGCAGGCGATAACCTGTTGTGAGGCTTGATTGATCCCGGCGACGACTGCCAATATATCCGTTTCATAAGCATTCAATGATAGGGATGGATAATAGGTTATAATGGCTATGCCCGTTCTTCACTGTAAACCCAGTTGCAATTTGCAACGATGTCAGTAAGCTTATCGTCGTTAAAGTCTATGTAGTGAGGAGTGCGGGTGGTGGCCAGTCAGATTACCGGTAATGATGTCGATGTCCTGATCGTTGGGGCGGGGCTTTCGGGCATTGGTGCAGCGGCGCATTTAACAATGCAATGTCCCGGCAAAAGCTATGCGATTGTTGAACAACGCGCCGATATGGGGGGGACATGGGATTTGTTCCGCTATCCCGGTATCCGTTCGGACAGCGACATGCACACTCTGGGTTATCGTTTCAAGCCATGGTTGCATGAAAAGACGATTGCCGATGGCCCAGCGATTTGGGACTATGTGAAAGAGACGGCGGTAGAATATAAGATTGATCCACATATCCGCTTCGGGCACCGTGTTCTCTCGGCAAGCTGGTCAAGCGCCAATGCCATTTGGAGCGTCACCGCACGGCGAGAGGCGGATGGTTCAGAAGTCCAGTTCCGCGCCAATTTCTTGTTTATGTGCGCGGGCTATTATGACTATGACCAAGGCTATACCCCTGACTTCCCCGGAGTCGCCGATTTCAAGGGGCAGATGATCCACCCGCAAAAATGGCCAACAGATTTCGACCATGCGGGCAAAAAGATTGTGGTTATCGGATCGGGGGCAACGGCGGTAACAATCGTTCCGGTTATGGCGCAGACAGCGGCAAAAGTGACTATGCTGCAACGTTCGCCAACCTATATGGTGTCGCGTCCGGCAAAGGATGCGTTTGCAAATACTCTTCGCAAAATCCTGCCCGAAAAACTTGCTTATGCCATCACTCGGTTCCGTAACATCAATTTGCAGCGTTTCACTTATTGGTATGCGCGCAAGAGCCCGGCGAAGATGGGGACCAAGCTCATCGATATGGCGCGTAAGGCCTTACCCGCAGATTATGATGTCGACACCCATTTGACACCCAAATACGGTCCGTGGGAGCAGCGGCTGTGCCTGGTCCCTGACGCGGATATGTTCAACGCGCTGAGCAGTGGCAAGGCAGAGATCGTTACCGATCATATCGAGTGTTTTGATGCGAGCGGAATTGTGCTTAAATCAGGCAAGCATCTGGATGCCGATGTAATTGTCACTGCAACCGGCCTTAATCTGGTGACGATGGGTAAGACCAAGCTCACGGTTGACGGCGTTTCCGTCAAAATGTCGGATCACGTAAATTATAAAGGTGTGATGTTTAACGATATCCCCAATATGGCGAGTGTGTTTGGTTACGTAAATGCGTCCTGGACATTGAAAACTGATATAGTTGCGGATTATGTCTGTCGCCTGTTAAATGAAATGGACCGCAAGGGCGCGAAAGTAGCCAATCCGCATCTTGATATTCCCGATATGCCGCGCCTGCCGTTTGTGGAGGATTTCTCCTCCGGCTATTTCGCCCGCAGTTTTGACCAGCTTCCCAAAAACGGAGATCGCCACCCTTGGCGCGTGCTACAAAATTATGCAGCGGAGAAGAAGATACTCACCCAAGAGCCGGTCGACGACGGGGTGATGATTTTCTCTAAACCACAAACCGCAGCAGCAAACGACCCGCAAGCATCGGCATTGGAAGCTGCGGAATAACGTCTCATTCGTCCTGTTGGGTGGAGGCGCGCGGGCGGCTGTCGATGACCGGATCAGGGGACAGCACATGCGCCTTATTGCGTACGAACCAGAATAAGAAGGCAAGAAACAAAACGCCAAGCACGCCGAACATTATCAAGCCATATAATATCCATGTCTTCAATTGCTCACCACGCGCAAGCGTTTCGGGTTGTTTATTCTCTGACTTAACTTCCCAATATTCAACTTCATACCGTTCACTTTTTAACCGGAACAAGCGCATTTCCATGCTTGTCCAGACACCTTTTTGTTCTGCGACATAAAGGATGTGGACGTCATTTGTGTCGGATTGCCCAAACATATTTTGCGCATAGCGGATGGTAACGGGTTTTAGTTCAGGGGCTTTTGTAAGGTCTGCCTGCGCATCGTCATAATAATACTGCGCATCATCAACGGCACCTTTGGATATGTATTTTTCCGCACTCGCATGATCGCCCGATTTAACCGCATTCAGGAATGGATCGGATACCGCCTTCACATCGGCTGGCAAATCGACACGATCAGGTCCTGAATAGCCACAGCCGCCAAGCGAAACTGACCCAAAAGCAATCATCACCCAAATAAAAATATGTCCGATTTTCAAAACTCTCTCCCCTAGGTGATTCGAACCCGCTATGGCACGGATCATGACGAATTATCACACCCTAATCCAGCCCGATAACGGGCAAAGCGCCACCCCGATTCATGTGATCGACAAAAACAGTTTTGAAGAATGGCTAAAATCGCAGTCAGACGCCACTCGCGCCGCAGTCCGCGCACAAAAATTTGTCGGCGGGGCAGGGGATATCGCGATATTGCCCAGTAATCAGCCGGGCGGTAAAGCCGATGAATGGGCGGTGGTTGCAGGTGTCAGCGATGCCGAAAAGCTTGGCATCTGGAGCTTGGCCAAATCATCCGATGCTTTGCCAGAGGGCAACTACCGATTGGTAAGCGGAGAAGCGGGTGACGCGATGCTAGGCTGGATACTGGGGCAATATGAATTTGATACATACCGCAGCGAACCCAAGGCAACGCCAGCTCGCGTGCTCTTGGTTAAGGAGCCCGGTCGTATTGCGAGTGCGACATTATTGGCTGAAGCCACAGCAATGGTTCGCGATCTCGTCAATATCCCTGCTGCCGATATGGGGCCAGCGGCTCTCGAAGCAGAAGCGCGGCGGATTGGTAAGGATAACAAGGCCGAGGTTTCGGTGATTAGCGGCGAGCAACTCGAAATCGGATATCCAATGATCCATACCGTCGGCAGGGCAGCGGCGCGTGAACATGCGCCGCGCCTGATCGAGCTGCTCTGGGGCGATGAACGCCATCCCCGGATTGCCATTATCGGTAAAGGTGTGACCTTCGATTCTGGCGGATTGAGCATGAAAAGCCCAACCGGAATGCGGCTGATGAAAAAGGATATGGGCGGGGCTGCACATGCGCTCGCGCTCGCCAACCTCATCATGCAATCGCGGCTGCCTGTGAGGTTGCATATGCTAGTCGCAGCAGTCGAGAATAGCGTTGCGGGTAATGCCTTTCGTCCCGGTGACATCATCAAAAGCCGTAAAGGGATTACGGTCGAGATCGACAATACCGATGCCGAAGGACGGCTGGTTCTGGCGGATGCAATGACCAAGGCGCTGGAGGATGCGCCTGTCCTGATGATCGATTTTGCAACGCTGACGGGTGCGGCGCGGGTGGCATTGGGGCCTGAATTACCAGCGCTTTTTGCCAATGATGACGCACTGGCTGAGGGGATATTATCTGCGGCAAAGGACGTGACTGACCCCGTATGGCGGATGCCGCTTTGGGCGCCCTATGACGACATGCTCGATAGCGATATTGCCGACACCGCAAACAGCGGCGGGGGCTTTGCCGGGGCGGTAACGGCGGCACTGTTCTTGCAAAAGTTTGCCGATGATGATGTGCCTTGGGCGCACCTTGATACCTATGCATGGCGACCGGCTTCCAAAGCGGGACGTCCAAAGGGCGGCGAAGCCCTTGGCCTGCGCGCAGTGTTCCGCTATCTGGCGGATAGATATCCGGTTCGGTAACCGGTTGCGTGGAAGGATAAGCATTGGCCGATAGCCAAACCAGTAAAGACCGCCCTACCTTCACTTTGGAGGGACATAGCTTTGTCGGCGATAAACGGACGACACCCATTCGCGGCGACCTTGCCGATATAAAGTTAGCTGGCAAGCTGTTTGCGCCGCATTATGCCATTCCCATGATGCGCACAGGGATCGCTCCAGTGACCGAAATTCATGAACAACCTGATGCCGATTCGAAGCCTGTCAGTGCGCTCATGCACGGGGAGGAATTTGCCGTCCTTGACGTCGCGGGCGAATGGGCTTGGGGCTATTGCGTGCACGACAATTATCTGGGTTATTTGCGCTTTGCTGAATTGGGGGATGATTTTGCGGCAACCCATATCGTTAATGCGCCAGCGACTTTAGTGGTCGCCGCGCCATCGATCAAGGCTCCGGTGCTGGCACGCTATCCGATGGGCGCACAGCTGGCATGCGGCGGTTCGAGTGAGTGCGGCAAATATGTGGCGTGTGAAAACGGCTTTGCACCACTCGCGCATCTCTCCGAAATGGGCAAGGTTGCAGGTTCTCCGGCAGATATTGCAGAGAGCCTTGTCGGTACGCCCTATAGCTGGGGTGGACGCAGCGGCGATGCGATTGACTGTTCGGGATTGGTGCAGCTTGTGTTCGGAATGAAGGGCATAATTGCCCCGCGAGATGCGGATATGCAGCAGGCCGCTTTTGGCGAGGATTTGCCCGAGGGCGTGGCATTACAGCGCGGCGATCTGGTGTTCTTCCCCGGGCATGTCGGGATTATGGCAGACGGCGAGAACCTGATCCACGCCAATGCGCACTGGATGGCGGTAAAGGTCGAACTGCTGTCTGACGCAACGGCGCGGTTTTCCGAATATGCTGAGCCGGTGCTGGCGAGGAAGCGGGTAAAGGTATGACAAAATCCATCTTCATCGACGGAGCTGCAGGCACCACTGGGCTTGAAATCGCCGACCGGCTGGCTGGTCGCACTGAATTTACGCTCATTACGCTGGACGATGACATGCGCAAGGACGCCGCCGCCCGTCGCGCCGCGCTAAACGATGCCGATTTTGTCATCCTGTGCTTGCCCGATGATGCCGCGAAAGAAGCGGTGGCGATGATCGACAATGATCGCACCGCCGTAATCGACGCCTCCACCGCGCACCGGACGGATGCGCATTGGGCGTATGGCTTCCCCGAAATCCGCGCAGGACAACACGCCCGAATCGCTGCGTCAAAGCGCGTCAGCAACCCCGGATGCTATCCCACGGGTTTCTTGGCGCTTGTGGCTCCTTTGGTGCAAGCAAAACTGATCCCGCCGGATTGGCCCTATACTGTCAACGCGGTGTCGGGCTATTCGGGTGGTGGCAAGGCGATGATCGAACGGTTTGAAAGTGATGCCGATATCGGCTTTCGCACTTACGGCCTTGATCTCGATCACAAGCATGTGCCGGAAATGCAGCGTCATGCCGGGCTGTCGCTCGCCCCGATCTTCGCGCCTTCCGTGGTGCGTGCGTTCCGGGGAATGATGGTCGAAATCCCGCTGCCCATCGCGGTCATGCCGGGCAGCGATTCGCCCGTTGAAATGCGCGAGGCCCTGTCCGCACATTATGCCGGTTCGCGCATTGTGCGCGTACACAGCGAAATGGCCCCGTCCGAACTCCTGATCCTCAACACACAGGAACCATCGGACGGCCTCGACCTCTACGTCCTCGGGTCGCCTAATGGGTCACAAGTCAGGCTAATGGCGATGCTCGACAATTTGGGCAAAGGCGCCAGCGGCGCTGCAGTGCAGAATTTGAACATCATGGCTGGGTTGGATGAAACGGCGGGGTTGCGGTTGTAAAGGTTGACAATCCAATATTGCCCATTTATATGAACCATAACGGGTCAAAATAATGGACTTTAATATGACGGACGTAACGCCCAACCAACTCCGCGAAATGCCTCTTGCCTTTCGGGCTATGCCCGCGTTCGCGCCACTTGCGCCGGACACCTATATGGCGGACTATTTTACCAAGGCGGGGCTTGTCGATATCGCCCGGCTGGTTGATCTGTTTCGCATGTCCAAGGCGCAATTGGCGGAAACGTTGGGCTTGCCGCTGGCTACGGTGATTAAAACCGACCGAATGAAGGCACCTAAGGCACAAGGCAGGATGACCGAAATGTTGGAAATTATTGTACGTATCAAGGATTGGGCTGGTTCCGAAACGCAGGCGATGGCGTGGTATCGTTCGCAGCCCATCCCAGCACTTGATGGTCGCACTGCTGAAGCATTGGTCAAATCCGGCGATGCCGCGGCGGTGCGCGATTATCTCGATCATATGGCCTTGGGTGGCTTCGCGTGACGGGTGCTTTGCCTGATCGATGAACCGCGCTTATGATATTTAAGGGCCGCACTTACCGTGCGCATGATCCGCGCTGGTCGTGGCAGCCGCTTTTGGGGCGCGGGGCGGCAATTACCGGTGGACGGTTCAATGTGAAGGGGCAAGAGGCGCTGTATCTTGCGCTCTCCCCCATC
>JAYUPC010000082.1:0-12812 GCA_043760355.1 Sphingomonadales bacterium | reverse complement strand
GCTTGTTCGTCATGCCGGTTCGGTATTTTTAGGTCGTAACACGCCCGAAGCCATTGGTGATTATATTGCAGGACCAAACCATGTCCTCCCAACCGGAAGACGGGCACGTTTTTCGTCTGGACTCTCCGTTCTCGATTTTATGAAGCGGACAAGTTTTATTGCGATGAGCGATGCAGGCCTCGCCGCCATTGGTCCCTCTGCTGCCATATTGGCCGATGCAGAAGGGCTTCCTGCCCACGCTTTGAGCGTAAGAAAGAGACTAGAATGAAAAAGCGCTCCAAATCCCGTTCTGTTGCCCGGTTGGCAGCTGTGCAGGCGCTGTATCAGCTTGATATGAAAAAATCGGGCATCGCCAAATTGCTCGCCGAATTCCACGTGCACCGTCTAGGCGCGGAAATAGATGACGTGCAATATGCAGGGGCCGAAGTCGATTTCTTCGACGATATAGTCAGCGGTGTCGATGCCCGGCGCGCTGAAATTGACGCAATGATTGAAAGCAAGCTTGGCGATCAATGGAAAATATCGCGGCTCGACAAAACGATGCTACAGATATTGCGGGCCGGAACTTATGAATTAATAGCACGGCCTGATGTACCCAAAGCTTCGGTGATCGGCGAATATATTGACGTTGCACATGCGTTTTTTGACGAGAAGGACGCGAAATTTGCCAATGGCTTGCTGGATGCTGTGGCGAAGGTGGTACGTGTTTAATCTTTAATGACATCCAACTCTAAATGACCACCGAATCGACCTTCATTGCACTAATGCGTCAAATCGCTTCCGATCCAGCAGCGCGGATGCTGAACGACGATGCGGCAGTTGTTGAACTCGGCAAAGAGGTACTCATTATCTCCCATGACATGATGGTTGAGGGGATTCACTGGCTCCCGAATGCTAAACCCTCAGATATTGCATGGAAGCTTGTATCTGTGAACCTGTCTGACTTAGCAACGAAAGGTGCACGCCCCATGGGTGTAATGCTCGGTTTCATGCTAGGTGACGAGGATTGGGATCGCCAGTTTGCAATGGGGTTAGATAAAGTGCTGACGCATTACGGCGTATCTCTGCTTGGCGGCGACACCGTAAGCTGGGCAGGCGACAAACGCAGTCTTGGCATGACCGCGATTGGACAAGCCACGTTTCAGCCTGTGCCATCGCGCAGCGGGGCGAGTGCCGGGGATATACTCTATGTAACAGGCACGCTTGGCGATGCGCTTGCCGGGTTTGAATTTGCCGAAGCCGGGCTTGATGGGCCACCTTTGCTTATGGCGGCATATCACCGGCCGATGGCGTTACTGGGCACAGGTCGTTTGCTTGTGCCCTATGCAACCGCCATGATGGATATTTCGGACGGTCTGCTGCTTGATGCGAGCCGAATGGCGTCGGTCAGCGGACTGGCATTGGAGATCGACTTATCCGTCATGCCACTATCTTCAGATTATATAACCTGTCGCGGCGAAACGCTTGATAGCCGGATACAGGCGGCGAGTTGGGGCGATGACTATCAACTATTATTTGCGGCTCCTGCCGATATTGCACTGCCTGTTCCAGCGGCTGCCATTGGCCGATTTTTGGAAGGCGGCGGGCTATCGCTGCTCGACAATGGCGTGCCAGTACCGTTGCCGCCCAGTCTGGGCTATCAACATGGCTGAAAAGGCCGGTTTTGGGGTTGCCTTATGGTGTAGACCCACCCTATAGCCACCACGTTCGCAAGTCCGGAAACAGGCTTGTATCAAAAATTTGAACAAGAATAATTGAGGGAAGGGGCAGTTCATGTCATTATCATTAATCGCTATATTGTGCGGACTTGTTGCCGTCATTTATGGCATCATTACAAGCCGGGTGGTTATTGCCGCTTCAGCTGGTACGCCGCGAATGCAAGAAATTGCTGCTGCTATTCAAGAAGGCGCTACGGCGTATTTGAACCGTCAATACACCGCAATTGGTATCGTTGGTGTCGTGGTCGCTATTTTGGTCGGTTGGTTTTTAGGTCCATTGTCTGCCGCCGGTTTCGTATTGGGCGCAGTGCTATCGGGCGCAACCGGCTTTATCGGGATGAATATCTCGGTTCGTGCCAATGTCCGCACGGCACAGGCCGCGAGCGAAAGCTTGCAAAAGGGTCTGACCATGGCGTTTAGCGCAGGAGCCATAACCGGCATGCTGGTCGCTGGCCTCGCGTTGATCGCCATTGCAGGCTTCTTCTATTACCTGACCGACATCGCCGGCAATGCTCCTGACAGCCGCGTCGTCATCGACGGTCTGGTTGCCTTGGCATTTGGCGCTTCGCTGATTTCTATCTTTGCGCGTTTGGGGGGCGGTATCTTTACCAAAGCTGCTGACGTTGGCGCCGATTTGGTCGGCAAGGTCGAGGCCGGAATTCCTGAGGATGATCCACGTAACCCTGCCACAATCGCCGATAACGTAGGTGATAATGTGGGTGATTGCGCCGGTATGGCTGCCGATTTGTTCGAAACATATGTTGTAACCATTGGCGCAACAATGGTGTTGATAGCATTACTAGTGGCAGCATCTGGTGCGGCACTGTTGGGTCTGATGTCATTGCCATTGGTTGTTGGTGGTATTTGTATCCTTACCTCTATCTTGGGAACTTTTTTCGTTCGGTTGGGCGGAGGAACCAATATCATGGGCGCGATGTATAAGGGTTTCCTTGTCACCGCGATCAGTTCAATTCCTGCAATCTATTATGTCACCACGCAAACACTTGGCGACATGAACGCAGAAATCGCATTGAAAGCAGGCGGCGCTACCTTCACCGGTATGTCGTTATTCTGGGCAATGATGGTTGGTTTGGCTGTCACAGGCTTGCTGGTTTGGATTACCGAATATTACACTGGCACAAATTACCGTCCGGTTCGCTCGATTGCCAAAGCATCGGAAACTGGTCACGGTACTAACGTGATCCAAGGGCTGGCAATCAGCCTTGAATCAACAGCGTTGCCAACATTGGTCATCTGCGTTGGCATCATTGTTGCTTTCAAACTTGCCGGTCTTATCGGTATCGCATTTGCGGCTACTTCGATGTTGGCGCTCGCCGGTATGGTCGTGGCTTTGGATGCATATGGTCCGGTAACCGATAACGCTGGCGGTATTGCCGAAATGGCTGAAATGGACGCATCGGTTCGTGAAAAAACCGACGCGCTTGACGCGGTAGGCAACACCACGAAAGCTGTGACCAAAGGCTATGCCATAGGTTCAGCTGCTTTGGCGGCGCTCGTATTGTTCGGCGCTTATAATGCCGATCTGGTATTCTATGCAGATCGTTTGGGTATAACAGAGGGTGTGGATTTCACATTGATGAATCCTTATGTCATCGTTGGTCTACTGCTTGGTGCGTTGCTCCCATATCTCTTCGGAGCGATGGGTATGACCGCAGTGGGTAAAGCAGCTGGCGAGGTCGTGAAAGACGTTCGGGACCAGTTTAAAAATAACCCTGGCATTATGGACGGCACTAGCAAGCCTGATTACGCTCGCACTGTTGATCTTGTGACCAAGGCTGCGATCCGTGAGATGATCCTGCCTTCGTTGTTGCCAGTTCTTGCACCAATTGCGGTTTACTTCATCATCCGTTTGGTCGCTGGTCCTGCTCAGGGCTTTGCGGCTTTGGGCGCATTGTTACTCGGCGTTATTGTTGGCGGATTATTCGTTGCAATCTCGATGACATCGGGCGGCGGCGCATGGGACAATGCCAAGAAGTATATCGAAGACGGCAATCACGGTGGCAAAGGTTCAGAAGCCCATAAAGCGGCTGTAACAGGCGATACCGTCGGCGATCCTTACAAGGATACGGCGGGGCCCGCAGTAAACCCGATGATCAAGATCACGAATATCGTGGCCTTGTTATTGCTCGCAGCATTGGCGCACGGCGCGGTCTAGACAAGAGTTAGAGTAAAATAATATACCCTGCCGGAAGCGATTTCGGTGGGGTTTTTATTGTATAAACCGTTTGTCGAAATTATCCGACGACCTACATAAGGCCACTTGCCAGCCCGTAATGTCGCTTTATATGTAATACTTAGGTGTAT
Source organism: Sphingomonadales bacterium (assembly GCA_043760355.1). Lineage (GTDB taxonomy): Bacteria > Pseudomonadota > Alphaproteobacteria > Sphingomonadales > Sphingomonadaceae > Sphingorhabdus_B. Next base: position 8,769 of record JAYUPC010000082.1, on the reverse strand, counting down.
CATCGCCACCAAGCTGGGGAGCTAGTCACTGTGAAAAAAATTGTCTCAAAATTAGTAGTCAGCGCAGCTTTGCCTGCATGTGCGCTAATGATATCAGGAACGGCATCAGCCCAAATAGCGGGGGCCGCAGCTGCGACAGCCACGGCACCCAATGATGATATTGTTATTAGAGGGGGGCGAGCCGAAGTTGCTGTATTTGGCAAACGGCCATTTATGCGTAGCCCGACATTGTCACCAGATGGCACTAAGATTGCTGTTATGATGAGTAAAGATGGCGTTGATAATCTTGGTTTTATTGACGTGACAAAGCGTGGTTCTGCCCCTACATTTTTCGCTCGTGCGGAAGAATATCGGGAGGCGGGTGATCGCACCATTGGAAGCTGGTTTTGGGTAGGCAACCGGACAATTCTGTTTAGTTTGTTGTCCCGCGAGATTTTGGGTGGCGCGCGTTCGGATATTAGACGGCTTGTCTCATATGATCTTGAAACCGGTAAAATCACTCCGCTCGCATGGGATGGGGCAGGTGGTGACGGTGCCAATGTTGCGTACCGAGATCACAAAGCAGAGCGGATATTGATACAACGCGATACCCTAAAAGACGGAAGCTATAGCGGTAATCCGGAAGTGATTGATGTCGATATCCGAAGTGGAAAATTCAAAACGATCATGCGTCCTAATGTAGAAGTTGGAGAATGGCGCGTTGATGGAAAAGGCGTAATTCGTGCAGGTATTGGCAGCGGCGGTGATTCAGGAAAACAGCGATTAATGTACCGTTCGGATGCCAACGGCGTAATGAAAACTGTTTCAAATGAGGCAGATACAACTTTTACAGGAACACAAATCGTACCTTCAATATTCCTTGATGAACCGGATATGGCCTATGCCAGCAGCAACAAGGATGGGTACCGAAAAATATATAAAGTCAATATCAAAACCATGCAAATTGTGGGTGAACCTGTATTTGGTGTCAAAGGTTACGACGTTGAAACGCCAATTGCTAATGAAGCTCGTAATGATCTTGCCGGCGTCGCTTACACAACAAATAAAGATCGCAATAAGTGGTTTGATAGTCGTTTAGCGGAAATCCAGAAATTTCTTGATGATGATTATGGCAAAGGTAATGCCACAATAGAATCCACGAATGACGGTGATACCAGGATCGTTGTCTATGTTGGAAAACCAAGCCAACCAGGTGGTTATTATCTATTCAATACAGAAACTGGTGATTTAGGCTTGCTTGGTTGGTATCATCCAATCTTGAAAGATGCGGAAATGAATCCGATGGAATCCATCCGCTATAAGGCGTCGGATGGCATGGAGATTGAAGCTGTTGTTACGTATCCACGTTTTCGTCCAAGCCGAAAAAACCTGCCTGTTATAGTGATGCCGCATGGTGGTCCTTATGGGGTACGTGATAAAGAAGAATTTGGTTTCTTCCCTTGGCATCAAGCAATGGCCGAACTGGGTTATGTTGTCATTCAACCGAATTATCGCGGTTCTGGTGGATACGGGAAAGAATTCGTTAAAGAAGGCCGCAAACCAAATGGTTACGGCGTTCGTATGCAGGATGATCTCAATGATGCGCTGACTTGGTTCGGGAAAGCTGGACTAATCGACCCCAAGCGTGCCTGTATCATGGGATGGTCTTATGGTGGATACGCAACAGCACGTGGCGCACAACGTGACGCTGATAAATGGAAATGTGCAATCGCTGGTGCTGGAGTATATGATTTTCCGATGATGAAAGCTTTTGATACCAAAGCTTTTGGAGATTTTGGCGCGAACTATCAAGCTACCTCGGACAATCTGATCGCGATATCATCTGCACGCAATACGAACGGTCCATGGTCTCCCATTCTGATTGTGGCTGGGTTGCGCGACGCCCGTATTCCTATTGAGCAATCACGCACTTTGGTGTCGCGATTAAAAGGCTCAGGCAAGAAAGAAGGCACAGACTTCCGGTATGTTGAGCAACCAAAAGGCACTCACAATCTGCCTTATGAGGATGTTCATATACAATGGCTGCAAGAAGCAGAGGCGTGGGCGGAACGTTTCAATCCTGCCTACATCGACAGTGATAAAGAAAAAAGACCAGTTATTACTATAAAAATAGCCAAAAAGTAATCAGTCATTTAAAAAAGCCGTTCTCCCTCTGCGGGAGGGCGGCTTTTTTGTGTTCGGAGTATTTCTTCCCTTATTAGCAATATCTTTGCCACTTGCCGCTAAGTCTAAAAACGTAGATTTAATTTCATAGCGGAAAACAGTGTAGTGGTTACGCATCGGGCGCATTTAAGGCAAAAAATAGGGGCTCACACTGGCATTTCGCCTGTTCCCTGTTTCATGCCTTGGGGCGCAATAAATAATGACGATATGCGCGCCGCTTGGGATGAGCTTGCGCGCAATGCGTCTGAGCCCAATGCGTTTTGTGAGAGCTGGTATTTGCTGCCTGCTTTGGCGCAATTTGATCCGCAGCGGCTGACCAATTTATTTGTTCTTTGGGAGGGTGAGGTAGGGCAAAGTCGGCTGTTGGGGCTGATGCCGGTTTCTGCCGAGCGACGTTATGGCCGCTGGCCAATCCCAAATGTGCAAAACTGGCTGCACCCAAATGCTTTTCTTGGAAGTCCGCTTGTGCGGCAGGGGTATGAAGAGGCATTTTGGCGTGCGCTTCTGGTACATCTTGATAGCAGGCCGACAGGTGGGCTGTTCTTGCATCTAAATGGCTTAGCTATCGGGGGGGCGCTGCAAAATGCACTCGATACGGTCGCCCACCAACAGGACAGACGTATAGCATTAGTGTACCGGACTGAACGGGCAATGCTCGAAGGGAATAGCACACCAGAAGCCTATTACGAAGCCGCCGTCCGCGCCAAAAAACGCAAGGAACTTCGCCGCCAAAAGAATCGTTTGGCTGAAATCGGTACACTCGATTTTACCCGCAATGATGGCAGTTCAGGATTGGACGCATGGGCTGAGGAATTTTTAGCGCTCGAAAAACGCGGGTGGAAGGGAGCGAATGGCTCCGCGCTCGATTGTGCCGATGAAACACGCAAGCTGTTTCATGAAGCACTTGCCGGCGCAGCGGAGCAAGGGCGGTTGGAACTGCTCGACCTGCGGCTCGACGGTGCGCCGCTCGCCATGTTGGTCAACTTCTTATGCCCACCTGCGGGCTTTTCCTATAAAACCGCGTTTGACGAAGATTACGCCCGCTTTTCTCCCGGCGTGTTGTTGCAATATGAAAACCTGTCGCTGCTTGAGCGCGATGAGATTACCTATTGCGATAGCTGCGCTGTGCAAGGGCATCCGATGATTGATAGCCTGTGGACCGGGCGGCGTGCGATTGGGCGATATTCGGTCGCGATAGGCGGTGTAGGGCGACGGGCACTGTTTGCAGGCTTGCTACGCGCAGAATTAAAACGGGGCCAGAAGTACATCACAGCACCCCGTGCGATTGAAGATCAAGGGGACGATCAATGAACGCTGTTTTTGATTCAACCAACAGAATGCTGTTCGGTGAAAACTATCCCGAAACCCCACATAAATTGCGACATTCACTCGGCGATCATCCGTTAATGAGCTTGGAGGCGCTGGCGAAATTGGGGGAGGCGCTTCCGGTAAAATCTGTGGAATATAATAAGGGTGATTTGCCCGTCGGGATTGACCCTGATCTGGTTCCGGCAAACGGCCTTAGTATCGGAGAAACAATCCTTACGGTTGAAAAAAGCGGCAGCTGGGCTGTACTTAAAAATATTGAACAGATGCCCGAATATCAGGCGCTGCTGATCGGCTTACTCGCCGAACTAAAGCCACAGATTGAGGAAAAGACGGGGCGGATGATGCGGCCACAGGGTTTTATATTCGTGTCGTCGCCTGATGCCGTCACGCCGTATCACTTTGATCCTGAGCATAATATCCTACTGCAACTGCGCGGGCAAAAGGTGATGTATCAGTTTCCGGCGAGCGACCCGCGTTTTGCCCCCGATGAAACCCATGAAGGATATCATACCGGCGGCCACCGCAATCTTATCTGGCGGGATGAATTAGCAGCGGGCGGTAAACCGTGGCCGCTTTCGACAGGTGAGGCGCTGTTTGTGCCCGTAATGGCGCCACATCATGTGAAGAACGGGCCGGAACCATCGATATCGCTTTCGATCACCTGGCGCAGTGACTGGAGCTTTGCCGAGGCCGATGCACGCGCGTTTAACGGGCTATTGCGCAAAATGGGGATACGGCCCAGAGCACCTGGACGCTTTCCGGCACAGAATAGAGCCAAGTCCTATGCGTGGCGATTTGTGTCGCGGGTAAGGGGGTGGCGGGGTAAGTTGCTATGAATTAGCTGTTAATAGGACCAAATCCTAAAACCGTTTCCTGAAACCCATTTGAAAAAACCGGCCGCGGGGATCAAGGTAGCCGAGTTGATAGCTAAGTGGCACCCGTCCGTTTTGGTCACGGACGTCGATGATGTCATTCAGGACATTCTGGATTTCAAATACGATACGTGATCTTTTTAGAAACGGTAGTTTTTTGGTCAGCGTCCCGCGATTGTCGAGGCTAACGAAAAATCTTAGGTTGAGCGTTGTCAGGTCGCTAAAGTTCAGGACGTTGCTACCGGGCAGACCGGTTCCATTGGCGCGGGTTGCACTTCGGTAATTGCCGGTTGCACGCAGGCCGACGCCTTTGACGAAAACTCCACCCGATAACTCTATTTCATGTCGCGCCGCGCCGCCAAGACTACTGATCGCAGAGCCGTTTAGCAGGTCGAATACAGGTACGCCTGGACGGATTAATACGTCTTGCTGGATGCGGTATGTGTGGGTGAGTGCGACCTGCCAGCGGCTGGGCGGTGCTCCAGTTAAAGTGCTTAATCCGCCGCCGCCAAAGCCACCCCCTCGGCCAGTGCTACGTCCTCCGGCTCCACCAATACCAGAGCCGGTGCCGCCTTGCTGCCGTGTTCTACCACCGCCAGCACTGGGGGGAGGCGCGCCTCCGCCGCCCAACATACCACCACCTTGTGGCTGTTTGCCGATGCTGCCCGACATATTGAAACCGGTTCGGATGCTTTGTGATCGTTCGCGGTCGAAATTGACCGGGCGCTGGTCAATACTGGTCAGCCGCCCGCTTACATCGCGGGCAACGCGCCCGGGAAACGCGGCTTCGATCTCGGGGGTTAGGAGCGGAAATGAAGCGGTGGTATTGCGGCTACTATTTTTGAAATATTCGACCTGTATGTTCATCCCCTCAATCTTTGCAGGAGACCAGTTGAGAGACAATTTTAAGTCGCGGCGTTTTTCACCAATCAGCGCAGGATTACCTCCCGATATCACATTGATAAGCGATGCTTGTCCGGTAGTGAAATCAAAATAAGCGACGTTGGGTGTGAGCAGAGCAGGGCTACCCAGCTGACGGATATCCGGCGCGTTTTCGTCCACGATTAAGGAAGCCTGTAATGTAACGCCCTTAACCGGAGACCAGCGTATGCCTGCACCGTATTCGCTTAATCTACCTAAATCGGACAGGTCGCTTAGTCCGTAATTGCCGTTGACTGCGATGTCGCCCAGAAAGCCTAGTGCGCCAACACCGCGTTCAATTAGAGGCAGCTCGAGATTAATCGCACCGTTCAGGTCATTCCTCTTGAGCACAGCGGATGAGGTTACGCCGCCGCGTGAACTACTGTCGAGTGTCTGGCGCGCAAAGCCTGTGCGCACTGTCATCTGTACTTCGCCAGCGGGCAGGCGAAATACGCTGCCGAAAAACGTGTTGAGCAGGTTCAGCGTATGGCCCAGACTGTCGGTTTGATCGGGAGCAAGGGACAGAAGGTCGCTACCAAAACTGGCGGCGTAGGGATTGAGGGTGCCAGCCAGAACTCCAGCACGTAATACCGTAAAATCGGCATTGCGAGTGGATATGACTTTGCTGTCGATGCTCGCATAATCGCCAGTAAAGGCCATCCGCCATCCGCCAAGGAGCGTGTTGAAACTTACGCCAAATTGCGCAGTGCCTGTCGTACCTTTGCGCTCCAAAGCACGCGGAGTAGTGAAATAATGGTTTAAAGTGGTATCGGCTCCACCCTGCGAGAACGGGTTGCTTGCCGGGATCAATATGCTTGCTGAAGGAAGCCCTAACAAACTGCGGCTTCCCTCCAGCTTATAATTGGCGTTTAGCGCGAGTGTAGTTTGCGGTGCGAGTGCTTTGCTGAATGTACCGTTGACTTCGAAGCGCTCTGTTTGCGGAAGGAGCGAGCGATATGCGCCTATATCGTTGCTACCATTTGCCAATGTGAATGCCGCTGTAGCAGGGCTGGCGACAATACCGCGCTCATTCTCAGTCAGACGGCTGTCGGTTTCATATTCGATGTTGAGATTAAGTCGCGTGTTTGCGCCAATCCTAGTCAGGGTCGATTCCACCTGACGTCTAGTGAATCCGCCATCTTGCGGAACACCCGATTCTACCTCACCACTAAATGATGCGAAATTGTCTTTCAGGATAAAATTGATAACGCGCTGATCGGGTTTGTAGCCATATTTTAAGGCCACTTCTTCAGGAAAAATCTGCACACGTTTTATGGCTTCGGGGGGAAGGTCACGCAATTCTCGAAAGCCCGATATGCGTTGTCCATTGAGCAGGATGACCGGCTGCCCACCGCCACGTCCGCGGCCCGATCCGGTTTGCGGTGCAACCGCAGAGATCAAATCGGCAAGTGACGACGCGCCGTAGGATGCAATATCCTTTTCTTCAATTTCTTCGATTGGGGGCACATCGGTTTCAACTGAGCCTTTTATGAGGCTTGCCGTGACAACGATCTCGTTGCTTTGAGTGCCATTATCAGGCATAGCTTGTGCAACAATCGGCACCGGAATTGCTAACATAGCAGCCAGAGAAAGTGTAATCTTGCAATCATGACCGCGGGAGAGGCGCATATTTTATCTTTTCTGTGGCCAGTTATATGACCTGATATTCATTTAATAGACAATGATGACAAAATTAAAGCGTTAATTTGTCGCAATATGTGTCGGGTATCGCATGCAACGCTGCGCTTCCCTTTTGTAGAGATTATCGCTAAGGGCGCATCTAACTTAGACTAACAATGAAATTAGGGGCCGAATGGCAAAAGAAGAACTTCTCGAAATGCGGGGCACGATCCGCGAATTATTGCCTAATGCAATGTTCCGTGTTGAGCTTGAAAATGGCCATGAGGTACTTGGCCATACTGCTGGAAAAATGCGCAAAAACCGCATCCGCGTTCTGGTAGGGGACGAGGTGCTGTGTGAAATGACGCCGTATGATCTGACCAAGGGCCGGATCACGTACCGCTTTAAATAAGCACGCCCGCCCATGCGGCAGGATCTAAAACTCGTTCTTGCATCATCAAGTCCGCGTCGGCGGGACTTGCTGGCACGTATCGGGGTGGATCCGGCGCGTATCGCATCGCCTGATATCGATGAAAGCCCGCACAAAGCAGAATTGCCGCGTGTTTATGCGCTGCGTATGGCATTAGAAAAGGCGGCTGCCGTTCCACGCGGAGAGGGTGAGATCATCCTTTCTGGCGACACCACAGTTGCGGTTGGACGGCGCATATTGCAACAAGCTACAGATGCCGACATGCAGCGCAGTTTCCTTGAGTTACTCAGCGGACGGCGGCACCATGTGCTGAGCGCGGTCTGCGTTATCGATGCACAGGGAGCCGTGCGTACTAAGATCAGCGATAGTATAGTCCGTTTCAAATGCCTTGGGCCCCACGAGATAGATGCTTATATCGCTTGTGGTGAAGGTATTGGCAAAGCGGGTGGCTATGCCATTCAAGGCCGGGCCGAGGCGCTGGTCGACTGGATGGCGGGCAGCCATTCGGGTGTCATCGGATTGCCGCTGTATGAAACACGGTTGCTGTTAAAGGCTGCCGGTTTAGAAGGTTTATGAAACGCGAGTTGCTATGGGATGCTGGCCCCGGTGAAATTCGCGTCGGGATCGTTGAAGATAGTGTACTCGTCGAATTCCGGATTATCCGCTTGCGCCGCAATGAAAGCGCAGTCCAAGCTACCGGAGAGCGCTATACCGCACGAATATGTTCGCGGACCGGCAATGGGCAGGTGATGGTTGATCTGGGCGCAGGGCATATGGCCATGCTCAAAAATTGCCCGGCGGTCAGTGACGGCAGCCTGATCGAAGTAGAGATGGTTCGAGGACCTTATCCTGAACCGGGTAATTGGAAGCTGCCTGTGGTCAAGGCGCTTGCCGATTATACGCCGTTGCAATCAGAGGCCGCTTGGCATTTCAGTGTCGAACCTTGGGAACTGTTTTTGCGCGCAACTGCGCCAATGGTGAGCGCAATCATTTGCCCCGATGTGGCTGTGGCAGGCGATGTTAGGCGGACGCTTGACGATCAAGCGCCGGATATTCAGATCGAGCCTGAACAAATCCAAGAGGCCGATTTCGACAGCCTGATCGATTCTGCTGTATCAGGCAGTGTTCCTCTGCCCAATGGCATGCTGATGATCGAACGCACCCGGGCGATGACGATGATTGATATTGACGGCAATGTGGACGCGCTGAAACTCAATCTGCAGGCTGCAGTCGAAATACCGCGCCTTTTGCGTTTGTTCGATATCACTGGACCAATCGGGATCGATTTTGTCTCCGTAGAGAGCAAGGAAGCGCGGCATCAGATACTTACGGCTTTTGATGATGCGGCGGGCGCGCTCGGACCACATGAACGCACCGCGATCAACGGCTTTGGTTTCTGCCAGATCGTTCGCCGCCGCACCGGCCCTTCTGTGC
>JAYUPC010000081.1:0-4374 GCA_043760355.1 Sphingomonadales bacterium | reverse complement strand
GCACGATTGTCATTTGCAACCGATTCGCAATAACATCAAGGGTAATATCGACGAAGCAGTATTACCTTATATATTGGTGTTGATAATTTAATCAGGCTTAAGATCCGAAAACAGAACAGTTGAAATGTAGGATTTCATTTGGCAGCGAGATTGTGGCTCTTTGAACTGTCTAAACCGATTGTCAGTTTTGTACGATTACGTTCAGAGAACTGACGCCCAACTGTTGGATTTTTATCCTATGCGAAATACGGATTCGGGTGTGAACTTACCGAGATTTCTGCGGGTTTTAAAAAGATGCATCCGTAAACAAAATGCCGGTAATTTTCTAAAACTATCTTAATCCTTTGAGCCGTTGTGCGACATAAAAAGTCCTACAGGTAAAACCAACGTCAAAAGGATAAAAGAGGCAATAGGGAGTGAGGCGGTGGTGCTTTCCCGTTGTGTTAACCTGCAAACTTAACGTCCGGCTTAACTTTGTGTATCTGAGCCCAAGCATCCGGCAACAGCATTAACCTCTCTCCGCCACTCGCTTCTTTTATCCATTACGACGACGCGAAACAGAAAGGCTGTTAGCTGCTAAGCCTCAAGTATTTAGAGGTAAGAATGCTGATCCGTGTCATCCTCGACTTAACCAGAGATGTGCCATCCTAATTTTATCAAGCGCGAGTGATGAATTATAATCTAAAGTCTGAGCTTAGTTATTTCCCCGGATAGCGCAACCGCCCGACAAGACGCGATAGGCTGGGTATAAATTTCTGGCGTTCTTTGGCTTTGATTTTGGCTTTTTCAAACTGCATCACATTGTCGATCCGCCGCGTAAGGAAAGCGCGGGTGTCGGCAAAGCCTTCGCTGTCATCATTTACAAACACGGCTAATGTACTGGCATAAACGCCCGATAGGGTCAGCCGTTTTGTATAATGATTGAAATCGGTCGCATTATCGCCCGCCAGCCGCCACATCGCGTCCGCACTGCGCCAACCGATCCGAGCCGTGGCAAGCACATTTTGCGGCATCGCCATAACCGCAAGCGCACGGCGCTGTGCTTCTTTAACCGGCGCCGCGATTTGCAACCGTGTGTCCACAAGCGTCATAATCCGTTCGCGAATCTTCATTGCTGCCAATTTTTCAGGCGGCAATCGCCGTTCCATTTCAGCGTCAACGCTCGCAATCCAATGGTCGATCAAGGTCATCGCCCCGCCTTTAAAAGCAAGTTTGGCAATATCGGGGTCCACGCCCATTTCCTTAGCAGCAGCAACCACAGCTGTATCATTCCAGCCATCAAAGGCGGCGTGACCCGCAAGCACAGGGGCAAGGGCAACACGGATTTCGTTAAGCGTGGAGTCGGGGGATAGTATATCGGGCATAAAATGGTTTTACCCTCAATCCAGCTTTGTGCAAAGCGCTTCTTAGGGTTGGTCCTATTTGTCCTGCGATATCCGGACCAGAACCAGTGCCGCCATCACCATCATTCCGCCCACCAAGTCAAACGGCGTCAATATCTCTCCAAAGGCAATCCAACCCGCTCCCGCAGATAAGGCCGGTTGCAGTAACAGCGCCAGACCAATAACCAGCGGGCTGAAATGTGGCAGGGCATAAGTCAGACATCCTTGACCGAATATCTGGCTGGAAAAGGCCAGTATCAAAAGCGGCGTCCAATCAAGGGGAATAATGCGTTCTCCAAGCAGAACAGCGGATGGCAACAAAACCGCCGCTGCTACAAAGCTCGCTAGTGCAAGCGCACCAAAACTTTCGGTTGATGCGCGCACGCGGATCATGAGGATCAGATAGGCTGTATATAATACACCCGCGAGCAAGCACAAAAGATCACCCGTTAAATGGCGTGGTGATAATTCAATGCTTTGCCCCATCAGCAAAGCAGCTCCGGCAAAAGCAAATATTATGGCTAAAATCTGGACCCGTCCGGGAAGTGCGCGTGCCATAAATATTCCGTAGATGACGAGCAGCAGGCTGGCGCAGTTGGCAAATAACGTGGAATTGGCCAATTTGGTCTGAAATATCCCGATATGCCACGCGACGATATCAAGCCCGAAAAATATTCCGGCTACTACCAGATAATATAGAATGTCCGGTTTTACTTGGACAAACCGGAATCCGCTCTTGTATCCCATAAAAGCCAAAACAGGGACCGCCAGACCCAGCCGCCAAAATCCTGTCGCAACGGGTCCGGTGTCAGCATAGCGCACTAGCAACGGACCGAATGCAATCGCAATATTTCCGAGCAAAAGGGCGGCAAAAACAAACCGCGCCGGTTTTTGTGTCTCGCCAAAGATTTTCTGCTCAGCCATAAACCCCCGTTGCAATTTGAAACGCTTCGCTTCATCTATGTAATAAGCAAGAACGCCAATGAAGGAATTTTCATGTCATCGCACGGTTTATTTGACGCAATCACACTTGGAGCCATTCATGCGCCCAATCGGGTATTGATGGCCCCATTAACAAGAGGACGCAGCATCGGGGAACATGTCCCTGTCTCTGAACTAAAGTCTGATTACTATAGCCAACGGGCAAATGCGGGCCTTATCATTGCCGAAGCCACAGGCATCAGTCAGGAAGGCCTTGGCTGGCCATCGGCACCCGGAATCTGGTCGCAGGATCAAGTAACGGCATGGAAGCCGGTTACCAAGGCCGTTCATGATGCTGACGGCAGGATCATATTACAACTTTGGCATATGGGCCGTTTGGTCCATCCCGATTTTCTTGGTGGCGCAGCTCCGGTATCGTCATCGGCAACCACCGCGCCTGGTGACGCACATACTGCGGAGGGCAAAAAACCCTATACGCAAGCTCGCGCATTAGACCATGAGGAGATCCCGCGTATCGTCGCAGATTATGTCCACGCAGCGAAAAATGCGATAGCCGCCGGATTTGATGGTGTGCAAATCCACGGCGCCAACGGCTATCTGATCGACCAGTTCCTGCGCGACAACAGCAATTTCCGTACTGACGAATATGGCGGATCGATCGACAACCGCATCCGCCTGCTCCGCGAAGTGACGCAAGCGGTAGCGGATGCCGTTGGTGCGGACCGGACATCAGTGCGGCTATCGCCCAATGGCGAAACGCAAGGTGCCAATGATTCCAATCCCGTTGCCTTGTTTACCGCGGCGGCCAGCGCACTTCAGGATATCGGCATTGCCTTCCTCGAACTGCGTGAGGTTAAAACTTACGGTAATTTTGGCACAACCGATGTACCGCGTGTATCACCTGAAATCCGCAAGGTCTTTAGCGGACCACTTGTTCTCAATCAGGAATATACCCGCGAACTTGCCGAGACCGACCTCGCCTCAGGCCTCGCTGACGCGATCAGTTTCGGGCGGCCTTATATTTCCAATCCCGATCTGGTCGAACGGTTGCGGATAGGGGCGGAACTGACGCCTGATAATTACCGGACTTGGTATTCGCCCGGCAGCGCGGGCTATACCGATTATCCGACCCTCGAAACGGTAACGGCATAAAGCCATGCTGGATATAACCCACGGGACTTTGAGCATCCTCATTCCCGTGGGTTTGTTTGCAATATTGGCCACTATCGAAGCGTTTATACCCAGACGTGTTCTTGCTTTTGGTCGCCATTCACGCTGGATGACGCATGTTGCTCTCTTTTTAAGCAACGCCGTTATCGGAAGGCTACTGGCCTTTGGCATTGTTGTGGCTAGTGCCGCCAATTGGGCGGAACAACAACATTTCGGTTTGTTTAACTTAACCTATTGGCCGTGGTGGATCGAGGCGGTTCTTGCCTTCATCCTGCTCGATTTTGCCGTCTGGTTGCAGCATTTGGTAATGCACAAAGTCCCGCTACTTTGGCGTGCACATAGTGTCCACCATAGCGACCCCGATATGGATGTAACGACAGCGCTTAGGTTTCATCCATTTGAATTGATCGTGTCGACGCTGTATAAATCAGCATGGGTGGCCATGCTCGGCGTACCTGTGATGGTCGCATTAGCGTTTGAAATATGGCTAAGCACAAACGCACTGTTCAACCACAGCAATATCAACCTTCCGCGCAGATTGGACGGCATTATCCGGCCTTTTCTCGTGACCCCTGATATGCATCTGGTGCATCACAGCACAGATGTACACGAACAACATAAGAATTACGGATTTGCACTAACCATATGGGACCGTTTGGCAGGTACTTACAGATATAAGGCTGAAGCGGGGCGTGACGATCAACAGATTGGTTTGGCAGAACTGCAAGATAGTCGACCTGTGCAGATATTGTGGAGTTTTACCTTTCCTTTTCGCAAAGATATCTAGGCTCAGGACCTATTAAAGTGCTTGCATAGTTCGTTCGAGGTTGATTCAATGGTGATGCGAAGGAGGCATTGCCATGAGTGATTTGATTTGGTT
>JAYUPC010000080.1:0-13132 GCA_043760355.1 Sphingomonadales bacterium | reverse complement strand
GCCATAATGAAGGTGACGAACCCAGCTTTACCCAGCCGCTAATGTACAAAGTCATCAAGGGGCATCCCGGCGTTGCAGAGCTTTATGCAACGCGGCTGATCGAACAAGGTGTGATCGACGCCAATTGGGCGGGTGAACATATCAGCGCCTTCATCGCCAGACTGGAAGACGAATTCAGCGCCGCCAGCAGTTACAAGGCCAATCAGGCCGACTGGTTCGGTGGCCGGTGGCAGGGGCTTTCCAAACCCGTCGATCCCGAAACCGCACGTCGTAATGTGGAAACCGGTATTCCCAAAAAGCAGCTCGATGGGCTGGGCCGTACCCTGACAACCGTACCCGGCGACCTGAATATCCATCCGACGCTCGCACGGATATTGGAAGCCAAGAAAACGATGTTTGCTTCAGGCGAAAATGTTGACTGGGCAACAGGTGAGGCTCTGGCATTTGGATCGCTGCTTTCTGAAGGTTACGGCGTTCGGCTTTCGGGGCAAGATTCCGGGCGCGGCACATTCAGCCACCGTCACGCGGTCTGGGTCGATCAAAATACCGAGGCCAAATATGTGCCTTTATCGACCCTGCCGCATGGCCGGTTTGAGGTTCTCGATAGTCCGCTGTCGGAATACGGGGTGCTGGGGTTTGAATACGGTTATGCCGGTGCCGAGCCAAAGACTCTGGTGCTTTGGGAAGCGCAATTTGGCGATTTTGCCAATGGCGCGCAAACGATGATCGACCAGTTCATTGCGGCTGGCGAAAGCAAATGGCTGCGTGCCAATGGCCTCGTGATGCTGTTGCCACACGGGTATGAAGGGCAGGGGCCAGAGCATAGCTCGGCGCGGTTGGAACGGTTCCTGCAATTATGTGCCGAGGATAATATCCAGGTTGCAAACTGCACCACGCCTGCCAATTATTTCCACCTGTTGCGACGGCAAATGGCGCGGCCGTTCCGCAAACCTTTGGTTATCATGACGCCAAAATCGCTGTTGCGGCACAAGATGGCGGTGTCGAAGACCAAGGATTTCCTCGATCAAAGCCACTTTATGCGGATCCTTTCCGACCCTTGGGCACCCGCCGATAAAGACGTCAAACGGCTTGTTCTGTGTTCGGGCAAAGTGGCTTATGACCTGATGGAGGCACGGGGTGCGGCAGGCGATACGAACACGGCGATTGTCCGCCTGGAACAGCTTTATCCATTCCCCGGCGAGCCTTTGGTTGTACGTTTGAAACGCATGGTAAACCTTGAAGAAGTCGTCTGGGCACAGGAAGAGCCAAAGAATAACGGCAGCTGGTACTTCCTCGAAGACCTGATCGAAGAATGCCTTATCAAAGCAAAGTCCATGCCCAAACGCGCCCGTTATGCCGGTCGTAAGGCCAGTGCGTCGACCGCAACCGGCCTTGCCAAACGCCACCAAGCCGAACAGGCCGCACTTGTTGCCGATGCGCTCGGCCATAATGTCCGCGCTGAAATTAGAAGGCAGCGCGTCAGCGGAAAAATACAAGCAGGTGAGCGAATAACATGAGAACTCACCTACAATTCAAATCATTACAGTTTGAGATTGTCCCCTGCGAAGATGAGGAAACCAATCCGGAGATTTTCGGATTGAGACTGGCAGAGTTCATTGCCGAGCATCTCAATACAGCAGGTTATGAATGCCGGCTTTTCGCAGAAGACTGGGGTAGATGCGTACTCTTAACACACCCAGACTTTGAGAGTTTTGTCGGCTGCTCATCATATGACGAGAATGAATGGCTCATTCAAATCTGTCCTCATAAACCTATAGTGCGAAGATGGTTCAAGAAATTCGATACCGTGTCATGGGTGGAAAAACTAGCATCAACGATTGAGCACATTTTGGTAGCCCATGGAGGTGCATATGACCTCCAATGGTGGGACGACAAAGAATCGGGAAGGAAGTAAATGAGTACTGAAATTAAAGTTCCCGCCCTTGGCGAATCGATCACCGAAGCGACGCTTGGCCAATGGTTGAAAAAACCGGGCGATGCGGTCGCGCTTGATGAACCCATTGCCAGTTTGGAAACCGACAAGGTCGCCATTGAAGTCCCTTCGCCTGTTGCAGGGGTGATGGGTGCGCAGATGGTTGCGGAAGGCGCGACGGTAAATGTCGGCGCGGTTATCGCGGCGGTTGAGGCGGGGTCAGGCGCGCCTGCCGTATCTGCTCCTGCTCCCGCGATCGCTCAGGCTGCTGCTATCGCTGAACCCGTTGCGGTGATGGCGGCTCCAGCTGATGTAGGTGACGTCACTTTGTCGCCTGCGGTGCGCCGTCTTGTGCTGGAACTCGGGATCGATCCGACCAAAATCAAAGGCAGCGGTAAAGATGGTCGCCTGACCAAAGAAGACGTGCTTGCGGCTGCAAAGGGCGGCGCGCCTGAACCCGACGTTGCTGTCGCCCCCCCCGCTGCCACAGCATCCGCCCCTGTTACGGGCAATCGAACAGAAGAGCGTGTGCGCATGACCCGTCTGCGTCAGACCGTTGCCAAACGGTTAAAGTCGGCACAGGAAACCGCCGCACTTCTGACCACTTTCAACGATGTCGATATGTCAGCGGTTATCGAAGCACGCGCGAAATATAAGGACCTGTTTGAAAAGAAGCACGGCGTTCGTTTGGGCTTCATGGGCTTCTTCACCAAAGCCGCCGCCCTTGCTGCCCGCGATGTGCCAGCGGTCAACGCGCAAATCGACGGGGAAGAAATCGTCTATCACAATTACATGGACGTATCGGTCGCGGTCAGTGCGCCGAACGGCTTGGTTGTGCCGGTGATCCGTAATGCGGACTCGATGTCCTTTGCCGAAATTGAAAAGGCCATTGGCGCGTTTGGTGCCAAAGCAAAGGCAGGCACGCTGACCATGGCCGAAATGCAAGGCGGAACGTTTACGATCAGCAACGGCGGTGTATTCGGATCACTGATGTCCACCCCGATCATTAACCCGCCACAAAGCGCCGTGCTCGGCCTGCACCGTATCGAGGACCGCGCCGTCGTTGTGAACGGCCAGATTGTCGTGCGCCCGATGATGTACTTGGCGCTCAGTTATGACCACCGCCTGATCGACGGCCGCGAAGCCGTCACCTTCCTGAAGATCATTAAGGAAGCAATAGAAGACCCGACCCGGTTGTTGATCGACCTTTAAGGAGCCAAGAAAATGGCAGAACAAGACTATGACCTTATCGTTATCGGCGCTGGTCCCGGCGGTTATGTTGCGGCGATCCGTGCGGCGCAATTGGGGCTGAAGACAGCGTGTGTTGAGGCGCGGGAGACGCTAGGCGGAACCTGCTTGAATGTCGGCTGCATCCCGTCAAAGGCGATGCTGAATGCGTCCGAGCTTTATCATGAAGCGCAATCGGGCGCGCTGGCGAAATTCGGGATCGATTTTAAGGGCGTCTCGCTGAACTTGAATCAAATGCATGCGGAGAAGGCAAAGGCCGTTTCCGAACTTACTGGCGGGATTGAATTCTTATTCAAAAAGAACAAGGTTGATTGGATCAAGGGCCGCGCCGCGTTTACAAGCGTGAATAGCATTGATGTCGCAGGCAAAAGCTATACCGCAAAAAACATCATGATCGCCACCGGCTCATCGGTTACGCCATTACCAGGCGTTGAGATTGACCAGAAGGTGATCGTTGATAGCACCGGTGCGCTGGCGTTACCCAAAGTGCCAAAACATATGGTCGTGATTGGCGGCGGCGTGATCGGGTTGGAATTGGGCAGCGTATGGCTGCGTCTTGGTGCGCAGGTTACGGTGGTAGAATATCTCGACCAGATACTGCCCGGCATGGACGGAGACGTGCGCAAGGAAGCGGCCAAGATTTTCAAGAAACAAGGCTTCAACATCCGCACCGGAACCAAAGTAACCGGCGCAAGCGTTAAGGGCAATATAGCCACACTCACCGTTGAACCCGCTGCCGGAGGAGCCGCTGAAACAATCGAAGCCGATTGCGTGCTTGTTGCCATTGGCCGCCGTCCCAATACCGATGGCCTTGCACTCGATAAGGCAGGGCTCACCGTCAACAAACGCGGGCAGATCGACATCGCAGATGATTTCCAAACCAGCGTACCCGGAGTTTATGCGATTGGTGACGTATGCCCTGGCCCCATGCTGGCTCACAAGGCCGAGGATGAAGGCATTGCGGCGGCTGAATTCGTCGCGGGGCTGACCGGCATCGTCAACCATGATGTTATTCCAGGCGTCGTCTACACCTATCCCGAAATCGCCAGCGTCGGTTTGACAGAAGAAGAAGCCAATGCACGCGGAGAAACGAAGGTTGGAAAATTCCCGATGATGGCCAACAGCCGCGCCAAAACCAACCGCACGACCGACGGCTTTGTAAAGGTGATCGCTGACGCCAAAACCGACCGCGTGCTGGGCGTGCATATCATCGCCAGCATCGCTGGCGCAATGATCGCCGAAGCTGCACTTGCCATGGAATTCGGCGCGACATCCGAAGACATTGCCTATACCTGCCACGCTCATCCGACACAGGCCGAGGCGCTAAAGGAAGCAGCGATGGCGGTGACGGGTAAGCCGATCCATATGTGATCGAATTGGGGTTTAATGCCGCCGCCCGAAATCCGGTAAGTCGGCGTCTTGGCCTTATTCGACAGGAACGTACCGCGTCAGATTACAGCCCCGCCTCCACCGCAATCCTGATCGCGTCTGCAGTTGTCGCTACACCCAACCGTTCCATTACGAGTGCGCGGTGCATCTTCACCGTTTTTTCACTGAGCGAAAGATTAAAGGCAATCTGCTTGTTCAGATAACCCTGCGCCATTTGTTCCAAGACTTCGTGCTGACGCGGGGACAGGTCTTTTACCATCATGGCCGATGCCATCCGGCGCGACGAATTCGGACCCGGCGCATCCGCTTCCAATTCAACCTGAGACCCCAGAAAATATTCAAGCTCGCCTTCTTCATCAAAGATCGGCGCAACTAAAACGGCGTTACGAAATGGCGTGCCATCACGTTTATAATTGAGTATTTCAACCAGCACGGGCCGGTGTTTGCGAACCCCGCTCTTGATCGTTTCGGTTAGCCAGGGTTCGGTTGCAGGCCCTGCTAGGAACCTGCAATTCCTGCCAACGATCTCATTCTCGGGATAGCCGGTTAGTTCAATAAATGGCATATTACAGGCAATAATCGGGTTATCGGCAACACGCGGATTGCTGATAACCGATGCAATCGGGCTGTCCGTGATAAGCGCGGCCAGTTTTTTATTCAAATGGACTGTTCTAACCAATTAATGTCCCCGTCTTATCCTGATGCAACAGAGTATCAGGATTATACAGCGTTACAACAATTATACAGTCTAAAGTCCATGTTGTTGCATATGGGGATCGGCGTAGTTTTAGGAAGCTGCACAGAAAACCGTATTACCGGGATTAGGCAGTAGGGAGCAGAATCTATGGAAACTTTATTATCTGCGGGCCAGTATCAATTGGTCTACAACGCATTCTCATTCACATTTGCCACTATGGCTGCAACAACATTGTTTTTATGGCTTGGCCGCAGCCAAGTCTCAGCTACATATCGTACTGCATTGACTATTTCGGGTCTCGTAACAGCAATCGCGGCATATCATTATTTCCGCATTTTCGAAAGCTGGAACGAAGCATACACATTCAAAGACGGCGCAATTGCAGCAACCGGCTATGCATTTAATGACGCATACCGATATGTTGACTGGTTGTTGACAGTGCCTTTGCTGCTCATCGAGTTGATACTTGTAATGGGTCTGTCATCATCTGAAACAATTTCAAAATCAGTAAAGCTTGGTTCTGCTGCTGCATTAATGGTTGTTCTTGGTTATCCCGGCGAAATTGCGGACAACAATACAACACGCATGATCTGGGGCACATTGTCAGCAATTCCGTTTTGCTACATCATGTGGCAATTGTTTGCTGGCCTTGGCGCGTCCATCGCAGGGCAGCCAGACAATGTGCGTGAAATGATCAAAACAGCACGTCTTCTGACATTTGCTTCATGGGGCTTTTACCCAATAGTATACATGATCCCTTACACGTCATTTAGCGGTGCCACGGTCGAAACAGCCGTTCAAATCGGTTACACAATTGCCGATTTGATCGCGAAGGCCGGAGTTGGCGTACTCATTTATCTCATCTCACGTCGCAAGTCGGAATCAGAAATTACGTCTGGCAAGCTAGCACACGCATAAAGATTTTTCTCCTACAGGTGCGTGACGGCGGGTCGCCCGTCACGCACTTATTTTTTCGGAGTTAAATATGAACAGTGCCGATACATTCTTGTTACACACATCCTTTGCTGATTGGTTTTTATCAAAGTGGCATTGGGTCTTATTATTTGTATTGGCGCTATTAATTGGTTTTGAATATAACGGCGTCACATTAAGCAGTAATCATGTTACCGCGATATTCGCAGCGGCCATTTTATTCACCGGCATCCCGCATGGGACACTTGATGTTGAAATCATAGCGCAACAATTGGGGAACCAAGGCTGGGGCGCAAAACTAAAATATACGATCATTTATATTGTGTGCGCCGCCGTGATGGCTGGAACCTGGTATTTTTCCCCTGTCATTGCCTTGATTGCTTTTCTTGCCATGTCGATCATACATTTCGGTCGCGATTGGCGATCGGAGAAAGAGCCATTTTTGGGCTTCATGGTTGGCACCGCTCTCATTGCGCTGCCCGCATTTAGCCACAATGCCGAGGTCGCATCTATCTTTAACATTCTCACCGGATCGAGCGCTGGCTATGCCATCGCCGACGGACTGGCGTGCATATCCCTCCCTCCCTTGCTCGCCAGTCTTGTTTTTTGTGGAGTTGCGGCGGTCGAGCGCCGCAATTCCACTGCGATTAATGTAGCAGTCTGCCTGATCGCTGCTATCGCTCTTCCACCGCTTGCCGCCTTCGCGATGTTTTTCTGTGGCCTGCATTCACCGCGCCATTTCAAGGACGCTCTTGATGAAGCAGGTGGAACATCTTCATTGTATAAGGTCGGTGTCATTTGCGCGGTATCGGCATTGTCGCTCGCCATCGGAGCTGGCATTTTTGTGGGCGCGAAGACCTTGCCGGCTGATGAAGGTGTCATTCGAATGGTTTTTATATTGCTCTCTATTTTGACCTTGCCGCATTTTGTGCTCGAACAAATATTGCCGCGAATTGTTAAACATCGCTCTTTGGGTCATGGTCTCTAGTATATTCCGAGTGCTAGCCCGGTAGCAAAAGTAGCGCCTGTTCTGGCCGCCGTTTCCAACTCAGCAGCATCAATGGTTTTATGCGCAAGTATCGCCTCTGGTGTTTGCGCGTACGTACAAGCAATCTGTATCGCTGCAATTTTCTTCAGCCGCCACCCTGTTGCAATCCGCTCGGTTTGCGCGGCGGCGTTACGGCCGTCTGATCCCGCGCAGATGATAACGGCATAGCACCGCCCCTCAATCTGCCCCAGACATGGATAATAAACCCGGTCAAAAAATGCCTTCATGACGCCAGCAATTGCAGCTAGATTTTCAGGAAAAACAAACAGATAGCCATCGCTTGCCAGCATATCTTCGGCCTGTGCGATGTCGGCATGCAGCAGGCGTACATTAATACCTGCTTCCCCCTGCGCGCCTTCATATGCCGACTGAGCCAAAGCTTCGGACCCACCAGTCATACTATGCCAAACTATAAGAAGCTGCTTCATGCTTAGTGTTTAATGCAGCCTTGCTTGCGCGGCAATGATTGCCTGTTTAAGGCCGGACAATGAATAATGTACTGGGCATCACAAACTCACTCCTTGGACAAAGCTGGCGTTGGCGTGAGGGAAGCGTAGATGCCCGTGACCCCGGCTTTGCGCCCGATGATCTGGTCAATCAGCTGCTGATGGCGCGCGGCGTCCCGCGTGATGATCTGGAGCGTCACCGCGATCCCACAATTCGCGCCTTCATGCCCGACCCGTCGATCTTTCAGGACATGGAAGTTGCGGCATCGCGCCTTGCCGACGCAGTACAGCGCAAAGAGCAGGTTACAGTCTACGGGGACTATGATGTTGACGGTGCGACCAGCGCGGCGCTGCTGATCCGCTTGCTCGGCTCGCTCGGGCTAAGCGCAGGCTATTATATCCCTGACCGCCTGATGGAAGGCTATGGCCCTAGTGGAGAGGCCTTGGTCAAATTGGGTGAGGGCGGCAGCAAGCTGATCGTCACTGTCGATTGCGGCGCGATGGCCTATGATGCGCTCGCGCAAGCCAAAGCGGCGGGTATCGAGGTTATCGTTGTCGATCACCATAAATGCGGCGTGGAGCTTCCTACCGCCTTTGCCTTGGTCAACCCCAACCGGTTGGATGAAACCGATGAAGCGGCCTCACATGGCCATCTGGCGGCGGTAGGTGTAGCGTTCTTGCTTGGTGCCGCTATTATCCGGAATTTGCGGGCGAAAGGCCATTTCGCGGATCGCGCCGAACCCAAATTGATGGAGCTACTCGATCTGGTGGCGCTTGGCACTGTTGCCGATGTCGCCCAGCTCCGCGGCCTCAATCGGGCTTTCGTGGCGCAAGGGTTGAAGATCATGGGCGGTCGGCGCAATATTGGCATGGCAGCCTTGATTGAGGCCAGCAGGTTGACCCGTTCGCCCATCTGTTCCGATCTGGGCTTTGCGCTCGGTCCCCGTATCAACGCAGGTGGCCGTGTCGGTAAATCCGATCTTGGCGTGCGGCTGCTTACAACGAACGATCCCGATGAAGCCCGCGGCATTGCGCAAGAGCTCAACGTGCTGAACGAAGAACGCCGTGTGATCGAAGCGGTTGTGCAAGAAGAAGCCGAAGCGATGCTGCCTGGCCAACATAACCGCGCCGTCGCTTTGCTGGCCGGGCATGGCTGGCATCCCGGCGTCATCGGCATTGTCGCGGGACGGATTAAGGAAAAGACTGGCAAGCCTTCGATTGTGATCGCGGTTGATGCGCAAGGTGTCGGCAAAGGATCAGGGCGCTCAATCGCAGGCGTTGATCTAGGCGCGGCGATCATTTCAGCACGTGAGCTTGGCTTATTGGAGGCAGGAGGCGGGCACGCAATGGCAGCCGGGCTAACGGTAGCGGCGGACAAGATCGAGGCGTTGGCCGATTGGCTTGATGAACGCTTGGCTGGTGATGTGGCGTGTGCCTGCGATGACAAAGCGATGCTGATCGACGCCATCCTCTCCCCCCGGGGTCTGAATCCGCCGTTTATTGATGCAATGGAGGGGGCCGGTCCTTACGGCATGGGCTGGCCCGGTCCGCGCATTGTGACTGGCCCGGTGCGGGTGGTGAAATGCGATATAGTCGGCAAAGACCATGTTCGTGCCATTGTGGCGGGCGATGACGGTGCGTCGTTCAAAGCGATGGCATTCCGCCAAGGCGAGAGCATACTTGGCCAACAACTCTTGCACGGTGAACGGGCACGCAAATATTGGTTGGCAGGCCGCGCCAAGATTGACGATTGGGGCTCTATTGCCAAAGCAGAGCTGCATATTGACGACGCAGCCTTTGCTGATTGAACTTTAGCGCTTTCTAACCCTTGACCTTCGCCCCGCGAATCCGTAAAGCGCGGCTCGCCAAGCGATTGGCCCCTTCGTCTAGCGGTTAGGACGCGGCCCTTTCACGGCTGAAACACGGGTTCGATTCCCGTAGGGGTCACCAATTTTTCGTTATAAATATATAATATTAAACGATTATTTTGGCGATCTCCCAAAATCGTTCCCACATTCATACCCACACAATGTTTCGGACTTGAGCGGCTTAGCGCGGACGTCGGCGAACGATTATTTGCCTGCGTAAGGGTAGCGCGTCGAATCCTACTTCCTGGAAGTCCTCTTCAAGTCATCGTTGCGAAGGCTTCCTAAAAACGCCATGACAGACTTGGGGAGTCCTATATTATTCCATGAGCCTGTTTAACAAGAAAACCATATCCCGCGCGATTGCGCCTGCTATCCTCGGCACAGACGCACCTGATGCGGCAAAGCAGGCGTTGCTCGGTCAATGGGCGGCTACAATCAAATCGGGCGAGATCGAGACGCAGAAGGAAACCGCGCTCCACGGTAATTTCAAATCGAAAATCATTGTCGAGGTGCTGGGTTACCGCGATTTCAACGATAGCGGCGCATGGACGGTTGATGTCGAGGCGCAGATTGGGGCCGGTTCGGTTGATCTGGCATTCGGCCATTTCACGGCAGACACGCGCAACATCATCGCACCGTTTGAGCTGAAGGGTGCAAAGACCAAGAACCTTGATGCCATCATGCCCGGTCGCGCCAAATCGCCGGTGGATCAGGCGTGGGAATATGCCACCAACAATGTCGGCACCAAATGGGTTTTGGTCTCCAACTATCTTGAAATCCGGCTTTATTCCTATGGCGAGGGGCGGCAGGCCTATGAGACATTTGATCTCCGCCGGCTGCATGAACCGGAAGAATATACCCGCGCGCAACTGCTCCTCTCGGCGGAAAATCTGCTGGGCGGGCGCACTGCGGAGCTGCTGGAGGAAAGCCGCCGCGAGAATAAAGACATCACCAACCGCCTCTACGCGGATTACAAAACCCTCCGCAGCGATCTGATCGGAGAAGTCCGGCGCGAACGGCCAGAGATGGAGCCTTTGCTGGCCATTCGCACCGGCCAGACGATTCTGGACCGCATATTGTTCATAGCCTTTGCCGAAGATACGAGCCTGCTGCCGCCCAAGTCGATTGAGAAGGCATATGAACATGCCGACCCCTATCACCCAAGGCCAGTGTGGGAGACATTCCAAAGCCTGTTCAATGCGATTGATACCGGGCTGCCGAAAGCGCTCAATATTCCGCGCTATAATGGCGGATTGTTTGCCCCGAATGAAACCATCAACGCGCTCGCAATCCCCGATCATATCTGTGAGGGGTTCAAGCGCCTGTCAGACTATGATTTCGCGTCGGAAATCTCGGTCACGGTGCTGGGCCATATTTTTGAACAGTCGATTGCTGATGTTGAGCAATTGCAGGCCGAAGCGCGCGGTGACGCACCACCAGAGAAAAAGGCGAGTGGTACGAGCGGGCGGCGCAAGCGCGACGGTGTGGTCTATACGCCCGATTACATCGCGCGGTTTATCGTTGAACAGACTTTGGGCACCCATTGCCGTGAAATATTTGGCGCGCTGCTGATCGAACACGCCAAAAAGGGAGCAACGCCCGACGATGATCCAATCGCGTGGAAGAATGAGAAGACGTCTGAAAAGACATTCTGGCGCATATACCGGGATCGCATATCGAAATTGCGTATTGTTGACCCGGCTTGTGGTTCGGGCGTGTTTCTGGTCATGGCATTTGATTGGTTGAAGGCCGAACTGATGCGCATAAATTTACGGCTAGAGGCATTGGGTGATGGCGCGCTGCTTGATCCCGATAGCGAAATCCTCACCCACAATCTGTTCGGCGTCGATGTGAACGAGGAAAGCGTCGAAATCGCCAAGCTCTCATTGTGGATCAAAACCGCACGGCACGGCAAAGTGCTGGACAGCCTTGATGGTAATTTCAAGGTGGGTGACAGCCTGATCGAGGATAGCAGCTATGCCTATCGCGCGGCGGGCTTTGTGTGGAAGGAAGCGTTCAAGGATATTTTTGCAGAGGGCGGCTTTGACATTGTGCTGGGCAATCCGCCCTATGTGCGGCAGGAATTGCTGAAGGACTTGAAGCCGTGGCTGCAAGGGCGGTTTGAAGTCTATCACGGCGTGGTTGATCTCTACGCCTATTTCTTTGAACGCGGATTGCGCATTTTGAAACCCGGCGGGCGGATGGGCTATATCTCGTCCAGCACATTTTTCAAAACCGGCTCAGGCGGGCCGCTGCGTGACTTTTTGCGGGCCAAGGCAACGCTGGAAACCGTCGTCGATTTTGGCGACCACCAGATTTTTGAAGGCGTCACCACCTATCCCGCTATCCTGACGATGCGGAATGAAGCGCCGCCCAACGCGCATCAAATCTCCTTTTGGAAGATGACGGATTTACCCAAGGAGAATTTCGACGCGGCCTACCGTGATCTGGAGGAACCCTTTCCACAGGCTGCGCTAGGCGGCGGATCATGGGAGTTGGAAAATCCGGCACTGCGCAATTTGCGGAACAAGATTGTTGCGGGTAAACCTACGCTCAAGGCAGTCTATGGTTCGCCGCTTTACGGCATCAAGACAGGGCGGAATGAAGCCTTCGTCGTAGACCGCAAAACACGCGATGCGTTGATTGCCGAAGACCCAAAATCGGTAGAGATTTTGGTGCCTTGGCTGGAAGGGAAGGACATTAAACGCTGGCGCACTGAATCGCGCGATCAGTGGATTATTTTATTCCAGCGAGGCTGGACAAATGCGAAATTTGGCGACGCTACCGAGGATGAAAATTGGGCTAAACTAAACGCTATGTTTCCTGCGATAGGCAAATTCCTTGAACCACAAATGGATGCATGTCGCGCTCGTGGAGACAAAGGCGATTATTGGTGGGAGCTTCGGTCGTGCGACTATTACGATGCCATCGAAAGCGAAAAAATCCTCTACGGCGAGTTCTCTCAGAAAAGCCTCTTCAGTCTCGATCAAGGAACCTACATAAACAACAAATGCTATTTTGTGCCATCGGCTGATCGGTTTCTTATCGCCTATCTAAACTCATCAAGCTTTTGGTATTTTGCAACGGCAGTGGGTGTGGCCGTCCGAGGCGGATTTGTGCAAATGCACTCGCAGTTTGTAGAAACAACGCCAATCCCACCCGCCACCGACGCGCAAAAGGCCGAACTCGCCACCCTTGCGGAAAGCGCCCAAGCGGCGGCGGAAGAGCGCTATCGCCTGCAACAGGACATCACCCGCCGCATTCCTGATCTTGCCACCGGGACGGCGGCAAAACTGACCGAGCGTTTGAAATCATGGTGGGATTTGCCAGACTTCGCCGCTTTCCAAGCTGAAGTCAAAAAAACGTTCAAGGCAGATATTCCCCTGAAGGAACGCAACGAATGGGAAAATTGGATTTCGGAAACCCGCCAGAAAATCCATGCCCTGACCGCAGAAATCACCGCGCTGGAAGTAGACATTAACACCCGCGTCTACGCCCTGTTTCACCTGACGCCCGATGAAATAGCCCTGTTGGAATCCAGCCTTTAAGCAAACCCGCCCCCTTTGCGGG
>JAYUPC010000079.1:0-13137 GCA_043760355.1 Sphingomonadales bacterium | reverse complement strand
TGGCCCGTGCCCGCTGTCCTCAAACTCCATCTTTGGCGCAGCTGTATTGTTGCGGTGATGGCGATCAGTTTTTTCTGGGGATTGGCGCGGATGCATCTGGCCGAGGCGATCGGGCTTAGCTTTATCGCACCGGTCATCGCCTTGTTTCTCGCGGCCGTTTTGCTGGGGGAGAAAATCGGGCGGGAGGCGATTATCGCCTCGCTTGCCGGGCTTGCCGGTGTCGGTATTATCTTGGCCGGCAAGTTTAGCGGTGATTACACGCAAGACACGTTATGGGGTGCGTTCGCGGTTTTGTTTTCCGCCGTTATGTATGCCTATAACCTGATTCTTGCGCGGCAACAGGCGCAACAGGCGGGGCCGATCGAGATCGTATTTTTCCAGTCGCTTTTGACTGGCGCGGTCCTTGCGCTGGCCGCCCCCTGGTTTATGCAAGCCTTGCCGCTTGGCAAAGTACCGATGCTGACCGGAGCCGCATTGTTGGCGATGCTGTCGCTATTACTGCTCAGTTGGGCCTATGCCCGGGCAGAAGCGCAGAACCTAATTCCGGTCGAATATACCGGATTTGTGTGGGCGATGCTGTTTGGCTGGGCATTCTTTGCAGAGGCCGTGACGGTGCCGACACTATTCGGGACAGCATTGATCGTTGCCGGCAGCCTGATCGCCGCACGCGCCAAACCGGCGCCCGTGCCACAGGTTGAAATGGCGTCCTTATGATTGGGGTTTGTTAGCCCGCCACTGTTCTTTGCTTTGGCCGTAAGCATCAACGCGAAATTCGTGCATCGGTGGGGGAAGCTTGGTTGGCCCCTGATTTGCCGATCCCAGACGTTGCGCCAGCGCAATCGAGGCGGTGTTTTCCGGGTCGATAGTATGAATGACATGGCTCCAGCTGAGCACATCAAAGGCATAATCGATGCTGGCAATCGCGGCCTCACGGGCATAGCCTTTGCCGCTATGTTCGCGCATCACACCCCAGCCCACTTCTTCACCCGGCCAGCCTTCGGGCATCCACGGGCCGGTGCGGCCGATCCATTGTCCGGTATCGCGGCGGATCATCGAGAACATGGCATAGCCCCGGATCGTCCAGGCACCCGCCATCGCCGCCAGTGTCCGCCACGCTTCCGACCGCGTCTGAACCCCGCCCAAAAACCGCATGGTATCCGGCTCACCGCAAAACGCCGCCCAATTGTCAAAGTCGTCCGCAATCGGCGGCCGCAATATCAGCCGCTCGGTCATCAAAAACGGTCCGCTATTCATAAAGGCCTCTCCTGTTGCAAGCGTGATAGGCGGAAAGCGGGCGGGATGCAAAGTTGGATGGTGCGTGGTTTGGAATTGAGTGCACTGTCACCTTAAATTTTGTCATCTTAAATTAACACCGTAATTCCAATATAGTGTCAGAAAGCTAACTGGCTTACCTGTCACCAAATAAATTATATTTAAAGCTACAATGAATAATAATAAAATAATAATAAGAACTATAGCCAATTTTGGTTGTATCTGAACAATAAAATAGCACTAGGAATAGCTAAAATTGCTGCAAATCCATAAAATATTACATACCAGCTGATGTACATGTTATTTTCATGATGTTTTTGAGCTCTACAATTACGGTGACGGAATAACGGTGACAGTGCACTTAATTCGAACCATAAACCCCGGCTAGGGCAATCCCGTTCAGTTGAGGATCTAGTGTGGCTTTAGCGCGATATTGGTAAGTTTGCTCTCTACTCACACAAACTGTCTGGTGCGGCCAAGAAGACTCGAACTTCCACGGGCTTTCGCCCACAACGACCTCAACGTTGCGCGTCTACCAATTCCGCCATGGCCGCATGCCCAAGACAAGTAGGAGTGCGCCATTAGCAAAGGGCTTTCATGTGCGCAACGGGTTTCGTTGCGGAAACTATCAGGACAGTCGATGTCACATATCGGGGCAGTGTTTGGCCTGAGGCAATCTAAGTCACTCAAAACCGGCTATGCCATGTCAATTAACCTTAAATCACACTTGTCGTTATGTCTTAAAGCGCGGTTAAGTATGTTTGATGACAGGTTCCTTACCAATTTTTATGTTCGCAGCAGCAACTGCCATTACGCCTGCGCAATCATCTGCGAGGGTAGGGGCGTCTCACATTATGTCCGTTAGTGTCGAGATAGTACACGCGGAGGAGGTTACAGCTGTGCCGCCCAAACGCACGAAGAGGAAAACGGACCGGCAGTACCGGTGGCGAAATTCTGTCCCAATGACCGAATTTTTTTAAGTATTAGGCCAAGACCTAAACTCTGACGCTAATCACCCGACAGCACCCAGGTCGCGCTAATTTTTGCAGCCGCGAGAGGAACATCGAGACGCGCCTCGCTGAATTCCGATTTGGCGCCGGGAGAAAGTGTGCGGGTTTTCGCCTTCATCTTCCAGCTATAGACCGAACGTCCGCCTGCATCTTTCAGGGTAATCAGCATATCAGGCACGGATTGGCTTTGTGATGTCGGGTTCACAATCGATCCGCTGGCGATGAAATAAGGCGTGCCATCAGCGCGTTCGTTGAGTTCGAGATTGTTGTTGAGGACGATTTTTAAATCCGGCTCTTTACCTGCAAGCGCAAAGCTGCCCGCCGGAACGCCAAAATACCAGAAGCCCGCACCCAGTGTCGCGATCAGGACCGCAAAAGCAACAGCGGCCATTGTCCACATTTTAGCCGGGTTACGCCGGGCTCTAAACGGTGGTTCATGGGCAAACCGGCTAGGCTCATCGCTATATTCCGCAACAGGTGGTGGCGGCGGTGCGGGGGTTTCGGCAAAGCTCGGCGTTTGTTCCTGTCGTGGCGCATGGCTCTGCACTGGCTTAGCAGGCTCAGGAACCACGAATGACGCAAAATCATTTTGTACGGGCGCAGCCGTTGTTTCGGGCGGTGTTTCTTGCGCAATGGGCGCTGCTTCAAAAAAAGATGTCGACGTGGCAGATGAGGTGACGGGACTAACCGGTTCAGCTGGCGGCATCACGGGCGCAACAATAGCAGGTGCAGGCGGCACAGGCAGCTCTGCTCCGTCCTGATACCAGCTATGTTTGCAATTGGCACAGCGCACCTGACGACCGGATACGCCAATAGCGCTGTCAGGAACAACATAGCGCGTGCGGCAGGATGGACAAACGAGCAGCATAGACCCCCATAAACAGCAGCACAGGCTATCTTGCAAGCCCGCTCAAAAATTTTGCTGTGGATTGCGTATCATTTGGAAACATGGTCAACATCATATTTACTTGGCGAGCGCGCCCCGATTGTGCCATTTGCGAAAGAACAATGCAAAGCGTCTTGGAATTTGACAATGTCGGGCTGCGATACGGCACCGATGCGGAAACGCTCACCGATCTCAGCTTTACGCTGTTTCCGGGTAGTTTTTATTTTCTAACGGGCGCATCGGGTGCTGGAAAAACCTCGCTTCTCAAACTCCTTTACCTCGCGCATCGGCCCAGCCGGGGATCGATAAAGATGTTTGGCCATGATGCCGTTACGATGCCGCGTGAACGGCTGCCCGGTTTTCGCAGGCGTATTGGTGTTGTATTTCAGGATTTCCGTCTGGTATCCCACCTATCTACTTTTGATAATATAGCTTTGCCGCTCAGGATTGCAGGGATTCAGGAGAAGGATCTGCGCGGTCCGGTTACCGAAATGTTGGCGTGGATTGGCCTGACCGAACGGGCGGATGCAAGGCCGGCGACCCTGTCGGGTGGAGAGCAGCAACGCGTTGCCATCGCGCGTGCAGTCATTGGACGGCCCGAAGTTCTTGTGGCTGACGAGCCTACGGGTAACGTCGATCCCGAAATGGCCCGGCGTTTGTTGCAGCTTTTCGCCGCGCTCAACCGGCTGGGTACGACGGTCGTGGTCGCAACGCATGATATCCACCTGTTACAAGAAATCGAAGGCGCGCAGATGATGCGGCTGGATAAAGGGCGACTGTCAGATCCCACCGGTTCGCTAAAGCACCCCCCGCGGCCCTTGGTGCTTAGGACCACAGAATAATGCTGCTCGATTTTGCACTGCCCGATCATGAACGTAAACTGATCCCCGAGGGGCGGATATCAGGACCGATGCCATGGGTGCTTGCCATCATGCTGTTTCTGACCATGTTGGCCGCCGCCACCGGATTGCTGCTGGCTGATGCAGCGCGCCAGGGCGGCGATGATCTGGCCCGGCGGGTCACGGTGCAGATTATCGAATCCGATCCAGCTATACGCGCGGCACAGCGCGGCGCAGTTGCCCGCAACTTGCGAAGCGCTCCGGGCATTGTTGATATAACGCCGATACCCGATTCTGAAGTTCGCGATTTGCTTGAGCCATGGCTTGGCAGTGCGGTGGTCGATGCGGATATTCCGGTACCTGCACTCGTTGATGTTACCTTTGATCGGCCTCCAGGTGCAGTCACACTAAGGGGCTTGCAAACCCGGCTTAAGGCGGTTGCACCCGTCACAAAAATAGATTCCCACGCGACCTGGATGGCACCGTTCTTCGATTTGATGCGCTCGCTGGTCTGGCTTTCGGTCGGTGTACTGCTGCTGCTGCTGCTGGCTACGTCTGCGACAGTTGTACTGGCGGTTCGTAGCACGCTCAACACGCACCGTGAGACGATTGAGATCATGCACATGATGGGCGGGACAGACCTGCAGGCGGCCCGTCTGTTTCAACGGCGTGTTGCGCTAGATGCTTTGCTTGGCGGTTTTATCGGCTTTGCAGCAGCAGGGGTCGTTATCTGGCTTTTAGGCGGTCGTTTTGCGCAGGTGGAGCCCGGCTTACTCGCTGGCGCAGCATTCCCGTGGTATGGCTGGATATTGCTTGCCTTTATTCCGCTTGCCGTCACCGGTCTTGCCATGCTTATAGCGCGTTGGACGGTGGTTTCCGCGCTAAAGAAGATGCTATAGAAATATTATGATAAGACGGTTATTCGCCTTTGGCTTGCTTTTATGGGCGCTCGGCTTTGCGTGGTTCGCGCTTTTATTGCCCCAGCCTGCGCCGCTTACCAAGACTGATGCTGTGGTCGTACTCACCGGTGGTCCCAACCGGATAGACCGGGGTTTGCAAATATTGGAAGAAGGTAAAGCGCAACGGATGTTGATATCGGGTGTGGCGCGTCAGGTAAAATCAGGCGAGTTAGCCGCGCAATATCACCGGACATCCAAGCTATTTGACTGTTGTATTGATTTGGGTTTCCAAGCCATTGACACACGATCAAACGGGCTCGAAACGGCGCGCTGGGCATCACAGCACAAGGTTAAATCAATCCGTTTGGTTACGCATGACTGGCACATGCGCCGGGCGCGGTTGGAACTTGATAAGGCGCTTCCCGCCAATATTAGGGTTGTCAACGATGCCGTGTCGACGCAGCCTACGCTCGCAATCCTTTTCATTGAATATAACAAATACTGGCTGCGTGGGATTGCCAGTTTGGTCGGGATGTAATCTATGACCGCGATCCGGTCGGTGATTTTCACGGTTATTTTCTTTAGCGGGTCGCTGTTCCATGCAGTGGCCGCGTTTATTGGCAGCTTGATCTGGCCTGCTTTGATGAATTGGTCAGTTCGCGGCTGGGCAAGGTGGCAGCATTTTTGCGGGCGGGCGATATTGGGCATTGATGTGCGGATCGAAGGCGAGCTGCTTGACCGCCCCGTACTTTATGCGATCAAGCATGAAAGCATGTATGAAACCATTGATATGCCCCGTGTATTTCACCGGCCTTGCGTGATCGCCAAAAAACAGCTTTTCGATATCCCGTTCTGGGGCAAGGCCGCGCTTGCTTACGGTATGATCCCGGTGGACCGTGATGGCGGCGCGGCTGCCTTGCGGCAAATGCTTGGTATATCAAAAGCATTGCTCGCCCTAGGCCGTCCGGTAATTATCTTTCCAGAGGGCACCCGTGTTCTCCACGGCGATCAACCGCCGCTACAATCTGGATTTGCGGGTCTTTATAAGATGCTGAATGTTCCTGTTGTACCAGTTGCCGTGGACAGCGGCAAGTTGATGCCGCGCGACAGCTATAGGCGGAAATCGGGATTGATTACCTATAAGGTTGGCGAAGAGATTCCGGCCGGATTATCTAGAGCCGAGATTGAAATCCGCGTACATAAAGCGATTAATGCGCTGAATGATTAGGGGCTGTTGAGATACAGCGGATGTTTGCCTGAAAATGCCGATTTTTCATGCTTCTGGTGCTCACGTACATTAAGAACGCTGCGCTCCGGGTCATGAAAAAACCAACATTTTCGGCGAAGCCTGAGCCTAATCTCAACAGCCCCTAGAGCGGGGAAGCCCTAACTCATTTTCCTTCGGGTGCAACCGATATCCTTACCGTCTCGCCACTGTTGCCCGGGAATCCAGTAAACATCGCCTCAACTAAATTGGGCACCAAATAAGCCAGTTTGTTAGAACGCGACTTGGCTTCTGCTTTGCCCTCAAACACATTTTGGCCATCGGCTGCGCGCTTGATTTTCAGGTCGATGCCGCTGGTGTAAACGGTGTAGCTATCAATATCATAGCCGCGGTGTCCAAATGAACCATAGCCGCCGAAAAGGAATGGATCATAATAGCCCGAAACATAACGGATGCCATGACGTGTGCGCACGGGTACCGGATATCCATAGCCGCCAAAGCCCCAGAACGGGTCATAGAATGGATCGCGCACAGCTATTTGGCGCTCTTTGCCTTCATCAACGCCGTAATCAAATAGCACTTTAAGGTCCGCTTTGGCACCAGGAGCTGCCGGTGTGTAACCTAGCTCCTGCATACGGCTGGCGACGAGCCCGGCATATTGGCCAAATTCGATACCGCCCTCGTCCTTGGGATCGGCCGCCATAACAGCAAAGCTCTGGCCTTGCGCTGGTGGCAATTGCTGAAACCGCGAAACATCGGCCTTGAACGGTGTCGCGCAGGCAGATAAAGCCAGCAAAGACAAAGGTGCAGCCATTATAGCAAGTACGCGGATACGGTTGGTCATAATATTTGTCCCCATTATCGTTCCATATTAGGCGATTCTGTGAGATTGGATAGCATGAAATGGCTGAATGCGAGTTGAATAACCGCAGGAGGCGATGTCCTGCCCCTAACGTAACAACCCCAATGCCGCATAAACCGCCTCAACCGTTGGTCGGCCCAGCGCCGTTGCCCTGTCCGCCCCTTTGGCGAGCACAGCGTCAATCGCCGTTGTGTCGTCTTTCAATGCCACAAAACGCTCACGGATAGGGCGCAAGGTTTCAACGAGCAGTTCAGCAAGAGCCGGTTTGAATGCGCCAAAGCCTTGTCCTGCATATTGGCCAAGCACACTGTCTACGCTGCTATCGCTAAGTGCTGCATAAATGCCCACAAGATTGCGTGCTTCGGCCCGGCCTTCAAGCGCAGCGGTGTTATCGGGCAGGACATCGGCATCGGACTTTGCTTTTTTAACCTTTTGCAAGATCAGGTCGGCATCATCGGTCAGGTTGATCCGGCTCATATCGCTGGGATCTGATTTGGACATTTTCGCAGTGCCATCACGTAAACTCATGATCCGGGCAGCAGCAGGCGGCACAATTGCTTCAGGAAGGGTGAACAGGTCAACCGCGTAATCGGTGTTAAACTTTGCGGCAATATCGCGAGCGAGTTCAAGATGCTGTTTCTGGTCTTCGCCCACGGGCACATGTGTGGCGCCGTAAATCAGGACATCGGCTGCTTGTAATACGGGATAAGCGAACAGGCCGATGCTCATGCCTTCGCGGTTCTTACCGGCTTTATCCTTAAACTGGGTCATCCGGTTTAGCCAACCAATACGCGCTGTACAAAATAGCATCCATGCGAGTTCAGCATGGCCTGGAACACGCGCCTGATTGAACAGGACTGAACGGTGGGTGTCTATCCCGCAGGCAATCAAGGCTGCCGCCATCTCACGGGTATTTGCGGAAAGTAGAGCCGGATCATTATACACCGTAATCGCGTGCAGATCGGCAAGGAAATAGAGGCAGTCACCGTCTACCTCGCTTTGCATCTTCACCCAGTTTTTAATCGCACCAAGATAATTGCCAAGGTGCAAATTGCCCGTAGGTTGGATTCCGGAAACGACACGCATAATCTATCCTTTTACAGCATCGCTGCGTCGGCGGAGTATGCGGTTAATCCGGTCGCGGTCAATTGCACCCACACTGTAACCGATGCCAAAATAGGTGACCATTCCCGCACCGCACAATAATATCAGGGACCAGATACGTGTGAAAATATGGGCAGAGAAATTAGGAAGCAACACCGTCATCAGCCACCATAATAATACCGACATGGCTGCTGCCGCGATAATTTGGCGTGCGATACGATTTGCAAGCGAAAGCGAAAAATGGAACCAGCCACGCCGGTGCAAAACAATGTAGAGCAATATGCAGTTGAGTGTTGCCGAACATGCTGTTGCTGCGGCCAAACCAACTATGCCAAATTGGCGTACGACAAATACGTTGAGAATGATATTGAAGATGAGTGAGACCAAAGCAGTATATACTGGCGTCCGTGTATCCGAACGCGCAAAAAATCCGGGATTGAGTATCTTGACGATCACATAAGCCGGCAGGCCAGCGACAAGTGCTATAACAATATGTGCCATGGTCGCACCATCAGCTGGCGTAAATTTGCCACCCACAAAGAATGCGTTGACGAATGCAGGTGCACATACCGCGAGCGCAGCAGCGGCTGGCAGGGTAAGCAATGTCGCCATTTCCATTGCGTCGGATTGAAGACGTAGTGCCTGTGCTTTATCGTCACTTTGGATATGGCGCGACAGCATCGGCAGGATCGCTGTGCCAAGGGCAATACCAATAATGCCCAAGGGCATCTGATTCAAACGGTCCGCCATTTTGAGAAGAGTGAGCGAACCTTGAGGTAATGAAGTCGCAAAAAACGTATCGACAAACTGGCTGATCTGATAAATTCCAGCGCCAAAGGTTGCGGGCAGGATAATCATGCCTAGCCGTTTAACGTCGGGTGTCAATCGCGGGCGCTTTACCTTTAACGTCAATCCTGCCCGCTTGACCGCCCACCACAGATATAAAAACTGAACCAGTCCTGATAGCGATACAGCCCAACTAAGTGCGTTCACAACGTGACGGTCATCGCCGCTGTTACCGCGTAAATAATATCCGGCAATGATACCACCAATCAAAGTAATATTGAACAGGACCGGAGCAATAGCGCCAGGGGCAAAGCGTGACCTTGCATTCAAAAGCCCGGACAGCATCGCGACAAGGCTGATGAAAAATAGATAGGGGAATGTTACACGACTAAGGAAAACAGTCAGTTCGAACTTGCCCGAAACACTCTGATATTCCCTTGCCAGCCCCCATACGATAACAGGCATTATCAGCATCGCCAGCGCAGAAAAGCCCAGCAATATCCAGATAAAAACCGATATAATATCGTCTGCAAATGCTTTTGCTTCATCTTCGCCATTTTCGCCGGCAAGTTTTCGGCTGTACATGGGCACAAACGCAACAGAAAATGCACCTTCGGCAAATAGTCTGCGAAATGTATTCGGCAGGGTGAAAGCCAGCTGATAAGCATCGGCAGCTAAACCTGCGCCCAACACGCGGGCGAGCAAAATGTCGCGTATAAAACCAAAAATACGGCTAATTATAGTGAAACCCGCAATTGTGGACGTGTGCTTAAGCAGGCTCACATTATCGGCCCTTTGGCATGAGGTTTACGCTTCGCCTGCTGGCTGAGTTGCTGCCATTTCATCGGCTTGCATCCGTTGCTGGATATAGAGCGCATTGAAATCAATCGGTTCCAGTACCAGCGGGGGGAAACCGGCATCGCGGATAGCATCGGCAATAACACGGCGTGCAAAGGGGAATATCAAACGGGGAGCCTCACCAAACAAAAAGGGATGTGATTGATCTTCTGGAACATTGCGTAGACCAAAAAGGGTTGCATAATCGAGTTCAACACTGAACCGCAAACCTTCATCACCGCTGGCTTTGACGGCCAACTTCATGGCCACTTCATGCAATTCATCGGCAATGGTATTAACTTGAATATTGACCTGAACGTCAATCTCAGGCTGTGTTTCCCAACTAAAGCTTTGCGGTGCATTAGGATTTTCGACCGATAGGTCTTTGATATACTGGTTGAGCATACCTACTTGCGGCATGGTGTCTTCGCCATTTGCTTTTACTGCGTCGGAAATGATGTTGCCTGCGTCTTCGGCCATGGATTGTCGTGCTTTCTAAAATATTCTGGCGGCCGCGCCGCACCCTGTTTCAAACTGCGCTGCGCCTAGCAGGGCCGTAAAAAAAGCGCAAACATTTGTGCGATTATGGCAACAGGTTAAACGCAATAAACTAAAAAATGCAAAGCCATTTGAAAATTAGCACGTGAACGCTTATATGAATTTAGTAGGGTATCGGTGAGCAGGTCTTGCCGTTGCTATCTGCTGCACATTTTTACGCGCCCATGGCGGCGGAGGCTTTGTGAACTTCGAAATTATATTGTTGGCAATGGTTGCGGCTTTTCTTGGGATGCGACTTTACAGCGTGCTTGGTAAGCGTACTGGTCATGAACAAGAACCGCTAATTCGCAAGCCGTTGGAAGAGCGCCCTGCGCCAGCGATACGTCCTGCTGTACCGACAATTGAGCAAGCGCCGACTGTCCCTGCTGCCGGAATTGCAAATGTGGATATGGCTGCCGAAAGTGGTTTGCGCGCGATTATAAATGCGGA
The DNA here is from genome assembly GCA_043760355.1 of Sphingomonadales bacterium. Classification (GTDB taxonomy): domain Bacteria; phylum Pseudomonadota; class Alphaproteobacteria; order Sphingomonadales; family Sphingomonadaceae; genus Sphingorhabdus_B. Next base: position 2,430 of record JAYUPC010000079.1, on the reverse strand, counting down.
CCGGCAATTTGATGCGGGCCTGTTCATCGAAGGTGCAAAATCTGCATATAGCCTAATTTTGGAGGCTTATTGGCGGGGCGACCGTGCGGCAATCCACCTCCTTTGCGACAACGACGTTTACGAAAGCTTTATCGAAGCGATAGCTACCCGAGAAGAAGCGGGACAGACGCTTGAAAACCGGCTTATACGGATTGACGAAGCGCGTATTATTGATGCGCATTACGATCACCCCATGGCCCGTATCACTGTGCGCTTTGATGCGGATATCGCCGCCAAGATCAAGGATAAGGACGGTAATATTATCGGCGGATTGATGACGGATGCGGTTGAAACGCATGATATCTGGACATTTATGCGTGACATCAAATCAGGCGATCGTAACTGGAAACTTGACGAAACCGACGAAGCCTGATTCAATTGGGCAATGATACGTCTGATATTGCCGCTCGCCTTTGCCGTTTCCCTGCTTTCCGCTTGTTCTAGCGGCATTATTCCTAATGCGGGGCCAAGTACGCCGTCTGATAAGGTTTCAACAACCCACGGGGAACGTGCGACACCTCCTATTCCTGCTACTGCGGACGCGCCACTTAGCCCGGCAGTGGCGGTGGGTGACGGTAAAACAGCCGCATCTTTAGGCGCAGTGCGCGGGCCTGAAATCGCCACATTGATTACCGATTCGCGCAAAACAAGCGCTGCTCTTGCGGCGTTCAAAAGCAGCTGCAACGGTCTTGTCAAACGTGAGGATCTGTCGGGACTAACGCAAGGCGCTGACTGGCAAGCGGCGTGCGATGCCGTCAAAACATGGTCCGGCGATGCTATATCGTTCTTCGCGACATATATGGATGCGGTACAGATCGGCGATGGTAAGGCATTTGCCACCGGTTATTATGAACCCGAAATTCTGGCTTCCCGTTCCAAACAAACCGGTTTTCAGGTGCCGATCTACAAACGCCCGGTTGACTTGATCGAAGCCGATCTGGGTTCTTTTGCGACCGATTTGAAAGGTCGTAAAATCCGTGGTCGGTTAAAAGGCGTGGCGATGGTTCCCTATGATGACCGCGCAGCTATCGAAAACGGGTCGCTCACGGATAAAGGGCTTGAGATTGCTTATGCCGCCGACGCAATAGAATTTTTCTTCCTGCAAGTTCAGGGCTCGGGACGATTGCGTCTGACCGACGGATCAGTCATTCGTATCGGTTATGACAGCCAGAACGGCTTGCCGTATACCGGCATTGGCAAGCTGATGAAGGATCGCGGTTTACTTAAGCCCGGTGAAACATCCATGCAGGGCCTTAGTGTTTATCTGCGCGCTAACTCGCAAGAGGGTAGGCAAATTATGCAGGAAAATAAAAGCTTTGTCTTTTTTAAGGAGCAAACCGGCCCCGGCCCCCTAGGCGCGATGGGATATCAGGTCATAGCTGAATCAAGTGTTGCGGTGGACGTTAAGTTCATCCCGCTTGGTGCGCCGGTGTGGTTGTCGATGGACCGCGCCGAACCCAATGGCCTCTGGATCGCACATGATACTGGCGGCGCTATCAAAGGATCAAACCGTGTCGATACGTTCTGGGGTGCAGGCGACCGCGCGGTCGGAATAGCAGGCGGCATGGCGGCGCGGGGTTCGGCGTTAATCTTCCTTCCCAAAGCGGCGGTGTCGCGCCTCGGGCTTTAGAATGCGATGGCGCGTAAATTAGGCATAGAAGAAAAGGCGCTTTGGGGGCGGGTGATGGCGACGGTGAAACCGTTGCATCCGGTGAAGGCGAAGGCTTTAACTGAGCCAAACACAGCAACGATAATATCACAATCGTCATTGCGAGAAGCGAAGCGACGAAGCAATCCAGAGCTAGTGCAAACTAACCCTGGATTGCCGCGCTTCGCTCACAATGACGTGTCTATTCAATCGATGTCAAAGCCGCCACCAATACCGACCAAACCCCAAACGCTCGACGGTACATGGGACCGCCAGATCAACAAGGGTGCCATCATCCCCGATGTTAGCGTCGATCTGCACGGCAGTGGCCTAGCTAGCGCATATGCCCGCCTTGATGGTGCGCTTGAACAGGCGATCGCCCAAAAGCTGCGCGTTGTCCTGCTCGTCACCGGTCGTGTAAGGGCGCATGACCGCGCAAGCGGCGAAGGACGAGGGGCGATAGCATCAGTAGTGCGTGACTGGTTGGCGGCCTCACGCCACGCATCGGCGATTGCAGCAGTCAGGAACGCACACCCCCGGCACGGCGGCGCAGGCGCGCTGTACATCGTGCTCAAACGCTAGGTCACCGATTCATAAAATCGTTTATGGGTTTTGCGCACAATGACGCATATCTGCCAACATGTCCTGTAAGCCCCGTAAGGACCTCTTAGAGCGAAGCGGACTGCATTTGACTGGCTGGGTAGCGAAGAGGTAATTATGCGCCTGTACGCTACCTTAAAATG
>JAYUPC010000078.1:0-4461 GCA_043760355.1 Sphingomonadales bacterium | reverse complement strand
TAACCGATATGGTTTTCTGTAGGAAAGAGGTTTTTACACCGTTGGCGTATCATATTATAGTATAGCGATAATTATTCACGCAGAGGCACAGAGGTCGCAGAGAAAGTCTCTCTGCAACCCCTGCATGAAAAAAAGATAGGCTTGAGGATAAAGCTACGGATATTGTCGATGCGCCGCGCTGTTCGGGGACGGGGGTGAATTAAGGTCTAAATTTCTACACTGTCAAATTCGTCGGCCAGTGTGTAATTATCAAGCACCGCCGCCGTTTCATCGCGCACCTTGAGCATGATGCGGCGCAGGGCACACCGGCTTTCAGGAACACAATTCTTGCAAGTCTCATGCGCAAAACGGCTGGCGCAGGGCACAAGTGCCACTGAACCGCGGGTCAGCCGGAGTATATCGCCATAGCGGATATCGACAGGGGGCAGTGCCAGCTGATAGCCGCCGTCCTTTCCCCGCTGAGTCTTGATAATGCCTTCTCTGCCAAATTCGGAAAGGATCACGGTCAGAAACTTTGCCGGGATATTTTGATCTTCGACAATCTCGGTCAAGGGAACCGGCCCCTCGCCATAGCGTGTGGCAAGATATTGCAGGGCGCGGATACCGTATCGGACTTTTTGAGAAAGCATAAATCTATGCTATCAATTCAAGAGACAAAGGGAAAGGGCAGGCAAACCCTTTCCCCAAAATATATTAAGCCGAAAGCTGCAATTTCATCCGCTTTGACCGTTCAACCGGACTTGGATGGGTTGCAAGCCATTTTGTCTTGCCGTTGCCGCCATCCATTGCGGCGAGTTTATCAAGTGCGGTCACACAGGCCATCGGCGCATAGCCTTTGGTCTTCATGAAATTCATTGCGTAATCATCGGCTTCTTTTTCATTGCCCTGCGAATGTTGCGATTCGACTACTTTTTTGAACAGGTCACCTAATTCGGAATTGGCAATCCGCCCGGCTGTGCCGCCTGCTGCGGATGCGCCTTTTTTGAGTGCGCTGGCCCTAAGCGCAGTCTGCATCCGCTTTTTGCTGTGTCCAGCTTTTACATGGCCGATTTCGTGGCCGATAACGTACCGGATCTCATCATCGGTAAACTTGTCCATCAAGCCAGCAAATACCCGGATCGTGCCATTGCCCATTGCAAAGGCATTTACCTCAGAAACCTTATACGCTTTGATATCAAGGTTCATTCCGTCATGTGTGGCAAGGCCCTTGGAAAGGGCGGCAAGACGCTTTCCATAAGGGTCTTTAGGGCCGGCAACCGGATTCATCCGGTCGGTTTCCTCGGCAATCTGACCAAAATAAGCTTTAAGATCTGCGTCATTGATATTTTCAGCAGCAGCAGCATCCTTGGCGGCACCGGCTATCTTGCCAATCTTGCCAAATTGCCCAAAAGCAGGAGACACCATACTGATCCCGCCGGCAAGGGCCGATAAAGTCATGATTTGACGACGGGTAAGGCCATTAAAATCCTCGGGCATTAAACACTTCCTTTCATTCTGGTCATAAAGTGTTGCTACGAATGATGATCAGTAAATTCCGCCTTCTTGTTGCAAGAACTCCTGATCGCGTTTGTTGCTTGTTGATGTCTGGGTCTGCGCCGAACCGTTTGTGGCTTTCACCTTTACCGCAGCCTTTTTAACCGGCGTATCGCCGCGCGCAGCCAGTTCCTCTTGACGTATCGAACGTTTGGGTTCGGTTTCGGCCTTGAACGCTTCCCAGATCACCGCCGATTTGGGGTCATCACCTGGCCAGGAACCAAAAACACGTTTACCGCTGGTACGGTCAATCCGCACCAGTCGAACGCCATTTGGCGCAACAAAAGGAAGCTTGGGCAAATCGGACATAGCCTGTCTTGCGAATTGTTTGAATATAGGGGCAGCAACCGAACCGCCCTGAACATAACTGCCCATAGGCTTGGGTTGGTCATATCCCATATAGAGCCCGGCTACCAGATTGGGCGATCCGCCGACAAACCAGACATTGGTTGGTCCAGTTGTCGTTCCTGTTTTCCCGAACAACGGCCGGTCAAGATCCCGTAATGTGGTTGCGGTGCCGCGCTGGATCACGCCTTCTAACATATGCACCACTTGATAGGCGGTAACCGGATCCATCAATTGCTTACCTGCGGCGGCAAAGCGCGGCATCGGTCGCCCGTCCCAATCCTTTAGATTGCAGCTTTTGCATGGGCGCCATTTCGCAGGCCAGATTACTTTGCCGCGGCGGTTTTGCGCATAATCGATTAAGGTTGGTTTCAATTCACGGCCATGATTGACGAGCATCGAATAGGCGTTGGTCATCTTTAGAACCGTGGTATCTCCTGCGCCCAAGGCAAAGGAGAGATAAGGCTGATAATCGCCGATGTTCATCGTGCGGAATGTATCGGCAACATTCTTCATGCCCGCATCGCTTGCCGCACGTACGGTCATCAAGTTACGCGATTGTTCAAGCCCCCAGCGCATCGTATGTGGGCCAGAACCACCGCCGCCCCCAAAGTTGCGGAAACATTTGCGTCCAAGGGATACCGATTGGAACACGCAATACGGTCCATCGATAATAATCGTGCTTGGCGTCATGCCGTTATCAAGTGCGGTGGCATACACGAACGGCTTGATTGTTGAACCCGGCTGACGCTGCGCCTGTGTAGCGCGGTTGAAACTGGAGATTTGCGAATCAAACCCGCCTTGTACCGCAAGCACCCGACCATTTAGCGGGTTCTGTACAACCATCCCGCCGCCAACTTCGGGGATCGTTCGTAACGAGAATTGGTTGCCGCCCATTGGCGCAACGGCAATGATGTCGCCTGCCTTTAGTATCGATGGTGCACCAATCAGAGTACCTGTTGCCCCGCTGCTGAAACCGATATCGGCATTGCCGCCACGCCGTGCCAGAGCAACCGCAATCTGCCAGTTTGAATAATCGATGCTGATATTAGATGACACCAGACGACTGCGCCATTTACCGCCATCCATCGGGATTGTTGCAATCGGGGCCTTCCAACCCTTACCGGCTTGATAACGGAGTAACCCGTCACGAAGTGCCTGTGCTGCGTATTCCTGATACGCAGGGTTCATGGAGGCACGCACCCAAAGCCCCCCGGAATAGACGCTATAGGGGCCTTGTTTATCTGTTTCGCCAAAGCGTTCAATCAATTGGCGGCGCACTTCTTCAGTAAAATAGCCGCCTATATTCTTGTAGCCTGTACCTTGATTGGCAACCAGGCCGAGTGGTTGCGCAGCGGCTTCGGCACGCTGTGTCTCGGTAATCCATTCATTTTTGAGCATTTCACCCAACACCCAGTTGCGCCGGTTGATTGCAGATTGTTCGTTCTTGGCGCGGCCGTATTTTTCAGGCGCCTTGGGCAGGATCGCCAGAAACGCCATTTCATGCAGCTGTAATTGATCCACACTCTTGCCAAAATAGGCTTGTGCCGCAGCCTCCACACCAAAAGCCTGACGGCCAAGGGCAATTTCATTCAGGTATAGCGATAAAATCTGTTGCTTGGTCAGTGCGGATTCGATGCGTTTGGCAAGGATCGCTTCTTTAATCTTGCGCGTATAACTATATTCGTTGGTCAGCAGCAGGTTTTTGGCAACCTGTTGCGTGATTGTGGATGCTCCGCGTGACCGGCCGCTGCTGAAAATATTGTCGAACACTGCGCTTGCGATACCAGGATAATCAATACCGCCATGGCTGAAGAAGGTTTTATCTTCTGCGGCCAGATAGGAACGGATCAACAGTCTTGGAAAATCGGCATATTCAAGCTGGACCCTGCGTTCACGCGCGTAACTGTGGAAAGGCTGGCCGTTAATATCCCGCACTACGGTCGGCAATGGCGATTGATATTCAACCAAAGCCTCCGCATCGGGAAGGTTTCGGGCAATAAAAACCCAGATCAAAAGTGAAAAAATAAGGAGCGCACCGACCAGATAGGATAGCAAGCGGAACCACTTGCGCAGCCACATTTTTTGCACCCATTCCCATGCTCCGCCGACGTCACGAGTGAGTTTATAGCTTATATTTGTCGGTTCGGTTTGTTCCATCGGAACTGTATCTAGCGGATTCGTCCGCTAGGTCCAGATTGTTGTTTACCAAAGTTCCGCAAATTAACTGTGTTACAGGATTAGCGTCGCGCCAACCGCCTTGCAAAATGGACCTGAATGGCACTGGCGACGCTCCGTCCTATTTTTTGCTGACCTGTGGGTGAACCCAGGAAAGCGGCATCTTGATCGTTGCTGATGTATCCGGTTTCAAACAAAACCGAAGGGGTGTCAGGGGCTTTCAGGACGATGAAGGAAGCAAATTTATGCGATTCTGAACGCATTCGCATATTCGGACCCGCTTCGCGCAACAGCAATTTTGCGAAATCTGCCGAAACATTCATCGTCTCGCGCTGTGTAAGGTCAATCAGGATAGATGAAACGCTCGCATCGGCTCCGCCCAAATTGACGCCGTTGATAATATCC
>JAYUPC010000077.1:0-4469 GCA_043760355.1 Sphingomonadales bacterium | reverse complement strand
TGGTGATCGGCCTGTCGGTTCAGGATACCACGCTGGGCACCACTGTTGCCAATCTGGGTATGACCGACACGGTGTTTCCCAAGCCGGTATTCGCCGGCGACACGATCCGGTCAGAAACCACCATCCTGGCCTTGCGCGAAAGCAAATCACGCCCCGGACAGGGCATCATCACGATGGAGCATACCGGGCGCAACCAACGCGATGAAGTAGTCTGCAAGACCGTCCGCAACGCTCTGATGATGAAGCGCCCGGCATGAAGATGCGCTCGTTTCTCGATATTTCGGGGGATAGCGAATAGCTGCCCGCCAGAGCCGGCACTGCAGGCGCCAGCGCGCAAATCCTTGGCCTGGAAGACGCCAGACCTGCTCGAAAGCGATCAGTTAATTCAATAAACTGCCCACCTGGTGGTGGGAGGAGTGGAGTGCGAACCCGTCTCCACTGCAAATTCCCTGTTATGCAGGGAATCAACAGGGGAAACGTCAATTTCTCGAGCCTCTAGGCTGCTTGTGGCGCTGAAAATCGGCAGAACTCTGGGAGTTCCGCGCCATTTTCCCTGTCGCAGTAACAGGGAATTGTTCGGCCCATAACAGGGAATTGAATTCCCACTAACAGGGAACCGGTCTGGCGAAACGGTGCGCTATATGGCAGCTAAATTCTCAGGTTCGCACGAAACCAATATTGAGGTGCTGGGATTCCACGAGGCTAGCAAGGGCAGTTGGCACGTGCGTTGGCGCTAGATACGAAGCTCATGGCTAAGTTTGGGCCGTTTGCTTACCTGTTTCGTCGTGTCGTCTCTGAGGACTTTATCGACGAAATGACTCGTGCCTCTGATGGCACAATGTACCCAGCGATTGCTGATCGAGAAGTCCTTGGGGCAATTATCGCGATTCCCCCATTGGCCGAACAGCGCCGCATCGTCGCAAAGCTGGACGCGCTGACCGCCCGCCTCGCCCGCGCCCGCGCGGAACTGGATCGGGTGCCGGTGTTGGCATGGCGGCTGCGTGACAGCGCAATTCAATCTTCGTTTAATGCCTGTGTAGACGCGCCGTCCCTGCGCATTGACCAGCTATGCCGCGTTGGAACTGGTTCGACCCCTAAAAGAGGCGAGCATCGGTTTTACGATCAAGGGACAATTGCTTGGGTGACTTCAGGCGCTGTGAACGCCAAGACTGTCATGGAGCCTACTGAACTTATCACTGACACCGCCATTCGCGAGACTAACTGCAAGGTGTTTCCTGCCGGGTCGCTGATCGTTGCGCTCTACGGCGAAGGAAAGACCCGTGGCAAAGTCGCCAAGCTAGGAATCGCTGCTGCGACCAATCAGGCCTTAGCTGTGCTGCATTCCTTCAACGATGATACGGTCGAACCCGACTGGATTAGATACTTCTTGGAAGCGAGGTATCAGCAAACCCGGGAAGAAGCTGCGGGCGGGGTGCAACCGAACCTGAATCTTGGCATCGTCAAAGCAATTGAAATCCCAATTCCTTCACGACAATTCCAGCAAGCAGCGATTTGCCGCATGGAAGCCGCGCTCACCCGCGCCGACCGCCTCGAAGCCGAAGCCGCCCGCGCCCGCGCGCTGCTGGGCCGTCTGGAATCCGCCCTGCTCGCCCGCGCCTTTCGCGGCGAACTGGTCCGCCAAGACCCCGACGACGAACCCGCCACCACCCTCCTCGCCCGCATCCGCACTCAACGCGAATCCGGGCGCGCCGCCGCGCCACAGGCAAAGCGTGGGCGCAAAGCAAAGGCATAGACCCATGGCTCGCAAACATTCCAAACATGGTCCCTATGAGGACTTGCAGCGCGAGGAGGAGGCTCCGGTGCCAGTGCCACCCTGCTGGCTCTGCGGCCGGCCGACTAGCAAGACCATTGTCTGGCACCATCCCGTGCCCAAGAGCCGGGGCGGGCGCGATGTTGTGCCCATGCACCCGATTTTCCAGCAGACGCTGATCGCCAATTTCACCAATTCCGAACTGCAGCGTCATGGGGTGGATGTAGAGGGCCTGCTGGCCAACCCCGCCGTGCGCAAATTTGTCGATTGGGTGGCGAACAAGTACCCCGATTTCACCGCGACCACGGCCAAGAAGCAACGCTGATCACGCTGCACCTTCGGCTTCCGCTGACATTTGAGCCGTTAAGCTATTCGATACGCCGCCCTGATAGCCGCTGTACATTCACGCATCGCGCTCAACGAACCCGATGGCGGGGATCGGACCGAGATCGAAATGTCTGTATTGCTTTATCCAGTTTAGGAAAGCGGACGCATCATGGCCTCGCGACACCTCGGATCAAACGCCGCTGGCGGAGATGCGCCAAAAGGGTTTGGGTTCAAGCCCAGACTGGAAAATTGCTCCGTCGGTTCAGGTAAGTGACTGTGAGGCTGTTTTCGGCATGGCGATCGCCAAAGCGACAATTCCAAGACTGGCTAAGACCGTGACTCCCGATACGGCAATCACTAGGTCAAGCCCATGACTTGCAAATATCTCGCCAGTCAGGGTTGGGATGATTGCCGCGCCTGCAAGTTGTGCTCCGGCCACATAAGGAAGGCTCCGGCGCGACGGGTCTGCATCGAGTACCAGACCTGTAAGTGCGGGTGTCGCAATCATCCACACCAGACCGAACGCGATCACCAAATAGAATATTAACTCCGCATCTTCGCCGCTGACATAAAGGCCGTAGACAATGAGCAACATTAAGCCTGACATCGTGAGAATACGGCGACCGCTATGGCCGCGTTCACCTATCAACATGGCCGTCAACGCGCCTGCCATTTGGCCAAGCATGCAGGCAGACAAAAATCCCGCTACTTGGTCAGCATCAATGCCGCGCTGTTCCAACCACAGCCCCATATATGCCCAGATCCCGATTATCGCACCAACCAGCAGCGCCGATGCGGCCAGTGCGACGATGCCAGACAGCGGAGGCGCACCTCTAACTTCGGCAGTTTCCAGACTTAGCCGTTTGACCGCCTGTTTGGGCAGCAGCAGGCAAAAAGGCACAGCGATGAGATAGAGGCAGGCGAGCGCGGACAGGATTTGTGCGCCGCTCAGTGCTGCCGCCTGACCGGACAAAAATTTGAGCGCCGCATACTGGCCGACATTCTGCAGGAGAAGATATGCGCCCGCTGCCCGGTTTACACGAGCTTGATCAGCAATGGCAAAGGCAGCGACGGCCACCAGCAAACCACCACCTAGTCCAGTAAGGGCTCGTGCGGCAAACAACGGCACCGTGTCCACCATAAGACTGAACAGAATGAGCAGGAGAAACCCACCAACGGCAATGAACCGCTGATTCACGCGACGGAGCAATGCGATACCGATTAGACTACCTACTGCGATAGCCGCAATTTCAGTAGAGGCTAGAAAGCCTACGCGCGCTTCCGAGACTAACCCCTCATGCACAAAGGCAGAATAAAGGAGAGGTTGAACACCAAGTACGAGCAGGCCCAATGATCCAAGAGAGAAGGCAAGAAGCAGTGGCAAGCGGCCGAAAGCGTCCTTCGCGCTATTCAAGGCCAAAATGCTCGTCGATCATAGCTTCGCATTCATCGGGGGGGTATGGCCGTATCCGCTGAAATAAAGGATCACATTGCTTTTCATATAACGTAACTCATTTTGGTTCAGATCAAGCGTTGGCTGCAAAATGATTGATCGTTATCTGCCACCGCCGCGCACTACGGGAGAGGGAGTGTTGTAGCGACCGTGGTGACAGAGTGGATACAGCTGGTTTGTTTCATTGACCGGCACTATAATTATTCCTAATTCGGGTTCGCCTCTTGCAGGCAATCATGAAATATTCGCATGTTACTTTTCCCGCTTAAGGAATGCGAGCATGTCTTCGTTCAACTGATCCTTATGCGTGTCCGTGATTCCGTGAGGGCCGCCGGGGTAGATTTTGAGTTCGGCTTGAAGGACAAGCTTTTTGGAAGCTTTGGCCGCTGCATCAATCGGCACAACTTGGTCGGCATCGCCGTGAACAATCAATGTTGGCCTGTCGAATTTCTTCAGGTCTTCGGTGAAGTCGGTTTCCGAGAATGCCTTGATTGAGTCATAGGTGTTCTTGTGTCCAGCCATCATCCCCTGCATCCAGAAGCTATCGATCATGCCCTGCGAGGGTTTAGATCCGGGGCGGTTGAAACCGAAGAATGGGCCGGAAGCGATATCCTGATATAGCTTTGAACGGTCCGCAATGCTGCCCGTGCGGAGGCCATTGAATACTTCCTTTGGCAAACCGCCGGGGTTGGCGGATGTCTTGAGCATTAGCGGCGGCACGGCCGATATCAGACCAAGCTTGGCAACCCGGCTGGTTCCGTGGCGACCAATATAGCGTGCTATTTCACCGCCGCCTGTAGAAAATCCGAAAAGCGACACGTTGCGAAGGTCGAGTGCCTCAATCAACTGCGCCAGGTCATCGGCATAATGGTCCATATCGTTGCCATCCCAAGGCTGGCTAGACCGGCCATGGCCGCG
>JAYUPC010000076.1:0-13221 GCA_043760355.1 Sphingomonadales bacterium | reverse complement strand
CGTCACCCTGAACTTGTTTCAGGGTCCATTTCAAGGCATCGTTCAACCGGTGAAAGAAGAAAAGCAACCCTGCGTCTATATTCTGGCGAGCAGACATTACGGCACGCTTTACATCGGCGTGACGTCCAATTTGGCGCGCCGTATGTATCAGCACCGCAATAAACACGCAGATGGCTTTACTGCAGAATATAGCGTGCACGGTCTTGTCCATTACGAATTGTTCGCCGACATGCCCACTGCCATTGCGTGCGAAAAGCAGTTGAAAAACTGGCATCGTCCTTGGAAGATCAATTTTATCAACGAACATAACCCGCATTGGGTTGATATGGCGACGGGGCTTGGCTTGGAACCGATAAGGGTTGCCATGCGGCCCGATGGACCCTGAAACGAGTTCAGGGTGACGGGGTAAGGTTAAGATAGCACTGCTCACCGCGAAGCCCTTTTCAACGCCAGCCTGACCAACGCATCCAAACTCGCGCCCTCGCCCAATTCCTCTACCGCAAGCGCCACCGCACTCCCCGCCTCGCCGGGTTTGAAGCCAAGGCCGGTAAGCGCCGACATCGCGTCGCTCGCATGGTTGCCCGCTGCGCCTGCACCCGCCATCATCTTCACGCCGCCGCCAACACCGGCCAGCGTCCCCACCTTGTCCTTCAATTCATTCACGATCCGGCTGGCAAGCTTTGGCCCTACGCCGTTTGCCCGCGCCACCATTGCGCTATCGCCGCCACTTATGGCGCGTTTCAGTTCGTCCATGTCGAGTGCGGAGAGGATAGCAAGGCCGACCTTTGATCCTACGCCTTGAACCCCGATCAATATACGGAACCAGTCGCGTTCGTCTTTGGTGGCAAATCCGATCAGGCGCATGTCCGTTTCGCTGACCTGCATTTCGGTGAACACCGTGGCAAAATCGTCAACGCCGCCAAGGGCCGCCAAAGTCCGCGCGCTTGCCTGTACCAAATAACCAACGCCGGACACATCAATGACCAGGCTATCCGCGCCTGTTTCGTCAATCCGGCCATAAAGTTTTGCGATCATGACTTTGTTCATAAACAGAAAGCCTGTATTTGTCTAAAATCTTTTTCCTGTTTTGTTCTGATGCAGTCGTTATGTTGGTCGATCGGAAATATTGCGCCATTTTGTTTCACGCGAAGACGCGAAGGCGCGAAGAAGGTTAAAAAGAAGGGGTGCTTAAAATCACATCATTATGAGATAAGCGAGCGACTTTCATAAAGGGGTGACACCCTTGTTTTTTCTTCGCGCCTTCGCGTCTTAGCGTGAAACTAATTGGCACTACAGTCAGCCAGAGACCAATGACGAGATCATACCCTATTGCCCACCCAAATGCGCATGGGTAATCGCCACGGCCAGCGCGTCCGCCGCATCGGGACCGGACAGCTTCACACCGGGCAGCAGGATCGCGAGCATCGCCTGAACTTGCCCCTTTTCTGCCCCGCCAACACCCGTCACCGCCTTCTTTACCAGTCGTGTTGCGTATTCCGCCACAACAGTCCCGCCGCGGGATGCGCCAAGCAAAACGACACCGCGTGCCTGACCCAGTTTGAGCGTTGATTGCGGGTTCTTGTTCACGAACACTTCCTCCACCGCAACAGCATCGGGAGAGTATTGTTTTAAGATGTCGGCGAGTTCGAGGTCAAGCTGAAGCAACCGCGAAGGCAACGGCATTTTCGCATCGGTTTTGATCTGGCCATTGGCGATATGGGACAGGCGGTTGCCTTGCGCCCGGATCACGCCCCAACCGGTTGTGCCAAGGCCGGGGTCGAGGCCCAGAATTATCATGACGACATAATCAGCCGAGTTTCTCCATAACCTCGTCCGAAACGTCATAATTGCCCCAGACGGTCTGGACATCGTCATCGTCTTCGAGCGCGTCGATCAGCTTCAGCAAGGTCGCCGCATTGGCTTCGTCTACCTCGACGCTAACTTGCGGTTTCCAGGCAAGCTTGGCACTTTCTGCTTCACCCAAACTCGCCTCAAGTGCCTTTGCAACTTCATGCAGTGCGTCCATCGGGGTCCAGATTTCATGTTCATCTTCATTCGACGATACATCTTCGGCCCCTGCCTCCAATGCGGCTTCAAAGACGCTGTCGGCGTCACCTGATTTGGCGGGGTAAGTGATGAGGCCCATTCGGTCAAAGCCGTGTGCCACTGCGCCAGATGCACCTAAGTTGCCGCCGTTCTTGCTGAACGCAGTGCGGACATTGGTGGCTGTGCGGTTGCGGTTGTCGGTTAGCGCCTCAACAATGATCGCAACGCCGCCCGGCCCGTAACCTTCATACCGCATTTCGTCATAGCTTTCGGCGTCGCCGCCTGCGGCCTTGTCAATCGCCCGCTGGATGTTGTCCTTGGGCATCGACTGCGCTTTGGCCGCATTGACCGCAAGCCGGAGCCGCGGGTTCATGTCGACATCGGGCATACCCATTTTAGCGGCAACCGTAATTTCTCGGCTCAGCTTTGAAAACTGTGCCGAACGCTTCTTGTCCTGCGCACCTTTGCGGTGCTGGATATTTTTGAATTTACTATGGCCTGCCATGGCGGGTTTCTTTTCTTAAACTGAAACTGAGAGCGCGCCTCTACATTAGTAATAGGGCGAAGGGCAATACTGCTCGCTTAGCCAGTAGACGGGAGTCTGCTAGCTTCTGCTTCGCGGTAGGCGGTGACGGTAATGGCAATACCCAATAATGCGCTTATGAAATTCAATGTCGAACTCATAATGGAGCGCCATATCGCATCGCTTTTCGTTCCCAGTGCATACCAATCAATTGCATCCGAAAGGAGTATAAAAGGTAAGGATATCAGAAGATATGCCACAAAGAGCCTAGGATAGTTTTTCAACCAATAGAAACATATCTCTCCTATTGACAAGCCATTTGCATTGATAGCTTTGCCGTTGGCATGAACCGTGATCGGCACATTAAGGCACATTGTAACGGAGAATATGAATGAATTAATCCACCAAGGAAGAGGAGCGTCCGACCCAAACTCAAGCGCTATAATTAGCAGCAAAGCGGGCAGCAAAGCAATGATGCTCCATCCAATCCAAGGCCCGACTGCGCCTTGCTCGTCCGATTTAGCCATGCCCAGTGTTCGCGTCAATTTCCACAGCGTAGCAAAAAGGCCAATAACACCGATAACAAAAGCAAGACCGAGGACTGCCTTTGCAATATCACCTATCTGGGGGAAAAGCTGATCGTCCAGAAACGTTGCCAAAACTAATGTACCGACATTGGCCAACGCGGCCGCCACCCATAATTTTGCAGATATTACACCGGATAGGATTAGCTTAATCGCATCACGTATCATCGGCCTTCCCCTTCATTTTGGCATGTAATAGTTATACTAACCCAAGTGCCGATTTATACGTGTCTAGTATAGCTTCCATTTCCATCCGGTCATCATGGTTCATTTTGCGCAATCGGACAATTTGACGCATGATTTTGCTGTCATAGCCGTTGCTCTTTGCCTCTGAATAGACATCGCGGATATCGTCGGCGATGCCCTTTTTCTCTTCTTCCAGCCGTTCAATACGTTCAATGAACAAGCGCAATTGATCGGCGGTAACATTGCCTAAGGACATTTCATTCTCCTGTTATGTGGGGTGGGGCGTTAACCCCCGAATCAAGTTGAATGGGCCTTAATGCGCAGCAGGATTTTTCGCCACGCTTTCCTTCATCCGTTGCAATTGTTCTGGCGTCGCCTCGCTCTGGTACTTCGCTTTCCACTCGAACGCGGGCATTCCATGGATCAATTCCCGCGCTTCATCCCTGCTAAGTCCGCCATCAGCCTCCATCACCCAATCAGCAAGGCAATTGCGGCAAAATCCGGCAAGACCCATCAGGTCGATATTTTCCGCATCGTGGCGCGCTTGCAAATGCGTTACCAATCGGCGGAAGGCGGTCGCCGCTGCGGCGTCGGTTATCTGCTTATCCATTGTATTCGAATGCTCCTGTTTAAGAACGGGCTTTCGCGGCCGTTGTCTCCTCGCTATGACGTGGCGGAATGTAATTTACCAGCCTGTCGGAGCCTCCCCCCACGTGAACCAATATACCAAACCGCGTAATCGCAAAGTCCGCATCCTCGCCACTTTGGGCCCGGCAAGCGATACGCCGGAGATGATTGAAAAGCTTTTCTTGGCGGGTGCCGACGCTTTCCGGATCAACATGAGCCACGGTGAACAAGCCGATAAGGCAAAGCTTGTCGACAATATCCGCGCCCTTGAAAAGAAATTTCACCGGCCGACGACGATCCTTGTCGATCTGCAAGGCCCCAAATTGCGCATTGATAAATTTGAAGGTGGCAAGGTTGAGCTGAAAACAGGCGACACCTTCATTTTGGATGCGGACAAGAAAGCCGGGGATGCCAGCCGGGTTTACCTGCCACATCCGGAGATTTTTGCAGCGCTTGAGGTTGGCACGCGCTTGTTGCTTGATGATGGCAAGCTGGTGCTGCGCGTATTGAGCGTTGCGCCTGAGCGGATCGATACCCTTGTCGAGGTTGGTGGCGCGCTTTCGGACCGAAAGGGGTTGAATGTTCCTGATGTGGTTGTTCCCGTCGCGGCGTTGACTGAGAAGGACCGTTCGGACTTGGCCTTTGCCGTGGCGCAAGGCGTGGACTGGATCGCCATGTCCTTTGTCCAGCGCCCTGAAGATGTGGCCGAGGGTAAGAAGTTGATTGGTGGCAAGGCGGCGTTACTCGCGAAGATCGAAAAGCCCGCTGCTATTGGCCGGTTGGAAGAAATTCTTGAGCTTGCCGACGCGGTGATGGTGGCGCGCGGCGATCTTGGTGTGGAACTGCCGCCTGAACAAGTACCATCCCTGCAGAAGAAAATCGTCAGCACGGCGCGGCGTATGGGTAAGCCCGTGGTGGTCGCAACGCAGATGCTTGAATCGATGATAACCTCCCCGTCGCCAACCCGCGCCGAAGTGTCCGATGTAGCAACAGCAATTTATGACGGAGCGGATGCGATCATGTTGTCGGCGGAGACCGCGGCTGGCGCATGGCCGATTGAGGCGGTATCGATCATGGACCGGATTGCGCGCGAGGTGGAAAGCGACCCCGATTATTATGCGCGGGTGCACTTTACCCAAACCACACCCGATGCGACGACCGCAGATGCGCTTGCGGCATCAAGTGCGCAGATTGTGCAGACCATCGATACCAGCGCGATCATATGTTTTACGTCTTCGGGTTCTACCGCGCGGCGGGTGGCGCGCGAACGGCCCGCTGTGCCGATTTTGGTGCTGACATCTTTCACTGCAACAGCACGCCGGCTGGGCTTGTTATGGGGCGCGCACTGTGTGCGGACCAAAGACATCGGCTCGTTTGAAGAAATGGTCGCCAAAGGCAGGCGCATGGCGCTGCGGCATCATCTGGGTGAGGCGGGCGCACGAATCATCATTATGGCGGGGGTTCCCTTTGGCACGCCGGGGTCCACCAATGTACTCCACATCGTCCGCTTGACCGGTGACGAACTCCGAGGGCACAAGGAATAACCATATAGGCTCTAAAACTGATTTTAAGGTGCCGTACAGGATTGAAATGACCTCCTTGGTTACCTTAGAGCCAAACCATCCAATCGCGCTGTGGGGTGCCTTAAAATGGCTCTGTGAGCACAATGGTAGTTTTGCGTTAGCCGTTCCTGACCCTAAGGAATGAGCAGGCTGGAATCGCCGTAGCTGTAAAACCGGTAATCCTGCGCAATCGCATGGGCATACGCCGCCTGCATAACTTCACGGCCCATCAGTGCGCTGACCAGCATGAACAGCGTGCTTTTGGGCAGATGGAAATTGGTCATCAGGCCATCAATTGCTTTGAAGACGTAGCCCGGCGTAATGAAGATGTCGGTATCACCTTCGAAAGAATGGATAATGCCGCTTGTGTCCGCAGCACTTTCGATCAGCCGCAGCGACGTTGTACCGACAGCGATCAAGCGTCCGCCGTTTGCGCGTACCGTGTTCAGCCGCTTGGCAGTCGCAGCATCGATCCGTCCCCATTCGCTGTGCATGATATGATCGGCAGTGTCATCGACCTTCACCGGCAGGAATGTGCCAGCGCCAACATGCAGGGTCAGCGTCTCGCGCCCGATCCCGGCACGCTCCAACGCCGCGATCAGCTCGGGCGTAAAGTGTAAAGCTGCTGTCGGCGCTGCCACTGCGCCATCTTGTGTCGCGAACATCGTCTGATAATCGCTGTGGTCTTGTGCATCGGTTGGACGTTTGCCTGCTATATAAGGCGGAAGCGGCATAGTGCCCGCGCGCTCAAGCAAGACCTCGACGGGTTCATTACCTTCAAACATCAGCGTGAAGCTACCATCTTCATGCCGCCCTTCGGCCAGAGCAACAACATCGGCACCAAAATCAACCCGCTCCCCAACCCGCAACCGTTTGCCATTGCGGACAAACGCCTGCCATCGGCGCAAATCGATACGTTTGTGCAGCGTCGCGCCGATCTTTGCGTCACCCCCGTTTTCTCTTAGGCGTTTGCCTTCAAGTTGCGCCGGGATCACACGGGTGTCATTGAAGACGAGGCAATCGCCAGCACGCAGCATAAAAGGCAGGTCGCGGACATGCTTATCCTGCGAGCCTTCGCCCCCGACACAAAACATCCGCGCAGCATCACGCGGTGCACAAGGGCGCAAGGCAATATTCTGCGGCGGCAGGTCAAAATCAAACAGGTCAACACGCATATGGATTGCCTACACGCCTTACTTACAAGACATCAGCGCGCTTACGGAACATCCGAAGCAATCGACGCCTTCACGATTTTATCAGGCGTTGCTGGTGGTTCGCCGCGTGCAATCGCGTCAACATATTGCATGCCTGACGTCACCCGACCAAACACGGTGTATTTCTTGTCGAGCGAAAAGCGCGGCTGGAAACAGATGAAAAACTGGCTGTTTGCGCTATCGGGTTCGTTAGTGCGCGCCATCGACACGGTCCCGCGCAAATGCGGCATGGGGTTAAATTCAGCCTTTAGATCAGGCAGGTCGGAATCGCCCTGGCCAGTACCGGTCGGATCGCCGGTCTGTGCCATAAAACCTTCGATGACCCTGTGAAAAACAAGGCCGTTATAGAACCCCCTACGGGCCAGCGTTTTAATCCGCTCGACATGCGCCGGGGCAACAGTGGGATACATCTGCACTGTAACCCGTCCACCGGTTGAAAGGTCGAGCACAAGCGTATTTTCCAGATCAGGTACGGTTGGCACAATGACTGGCGGCGTGACAACAGCCGGCTTCTTCTTCGCAAACGCCACTTGCCCGCCAAAAACAAGGCTCAAGGCCAAAACACAGCGCATTAACACAGGATAGAAACGCATATAGGAACCCAGCTCCATTGATTACAATCGCGCTGCTATAGCCAGCGTCACTGTCGCTGTCATGAACGAATGTTGGACGCCTCATATTATAATGTCACAACGTACTGTTGCATAATGGTAACATCCCTGAAACATTATTACGTGGACCATCCATTTTTTTTGCTTTAACCCCGTCCTTCCGCCAATAGTTCAACAACCGACATTTGCCCTCTTATATTGTATCGTGTAAAATCCACGCAATCATGGGCTGTATTGGGGATTTAATAACTAGCAAGCCCGTATGTTTCGATCATGCTGGCTTCCAAATTAAAGGGGCTTTACTGTGAAAAGCACACGTATTAGCAATTTGAGAATTACCGCAGCGCCACTCGCGCTCGGCCTTGCACTAATCTCGGCACCATCTTTTGCCCAAGCGCAAAGTGCTCCAGCAGAAGAAGAGGCTTCTGCAGAAGCCATTATAGTCACTGGTTCGCGCATTGCGCGCCCCGACCTCA
This sequence comes from Sphingomonadales bacterium, assembly GCA_043760355.1. Lineage (GTDB taxonomy): Bacteria > Pseudomonadota > Alphaproteobacteria > Sphingomonadales > Sphingomonadaceae > Sphingorhabdus_B. The sequence continues at coordinate 5,392 of JAYUPC010000076.1, read as the reverse complement.
AATCCAACTCACCCATCAGCGTTGTCTCTGGCGAACTTTTGCAAGACCAAGGTGCGGTAAACGTTGAAGAAGCACTTAATCAGTTGCCACAGGTTACTCCCGGCCTGAACGCAAACGTCAACAATGGCGGTAACGGAACAGTATCCGTCGACGTTCGTGGTCTTGGTTCAAGCCGCACTATGGTTCTGGTTAATGGTCGTCGCATGGTTCCATCGAATAACACAGGTGTTGTCGATTTGAACGTTATCAACCCGTTATTGATCGACCGCGTTGACGTTGTTACCGGCGGTGCATCGGCGACTTACGGTTCGGACGCCCTTGGTGGTGTTGTAAACTTCATTCTCAAGGACAAATTTGAGGGCGTAGAGCTCTCTGGCCAATATGGTCTCACTGGCCGTGGAGACAGCCGCATTTGGACACTTGGTGGCATCATCGGCGGTAACTTTGCCGAAAACCGTGGGAATGCAACACTTGCTGTTTCTTACACTGATCGTTCTGCTTCCTTTCAATCGCAGCGCGAATGGTCGCGTATCGATCAAAATGGCGGCAGCGCTACCGGTATTGCAGGTCGGTTAGACAACCTATTTAGCAATCCTTTCGTTCCCGGCGGCAACAGGGCCTTTAATGCTGACGGTTCGGTTCGTCCTTTTGTCAATAATTTCGACCTGACTAACCCAGCAACCGATCGCTTCAACTTTGCGCCAGTCAATTACATTCAAACGCCGCAAAAGCGTTTCACTGTGACTGCACTCGCAAATTATGATGTAACTGATAATATCAACGTATATGCAGAAGCTAACTATGTGCAAAGCGAAGTTAAGCTTCAACTTGCCCCTACGCCAGCGACAAACATTTTTGTTAACCCGCTTTCGCCCGTACTTTCTGCATCTGCTCTCGCGCTTGCAGCAACACGGGCCAATCCGCTGGCCCCGCTTACTTTCCGTCGCCGGATGGTTGAAGTCGGACCACGTATCCAGACTTTTAACTTCGATGTGACACAGTTCAACATCGGTATGCGCGGTGAACTCAGTACCGGTTGGAATTATGACGTTTATTATGGTCGTGGCCGTGTTGATTCGGCGCAGGGTCTTCAAAATGACGTTTCCCGTTCACGCTTGACTTCGGGTCTTAATGGCTGCCCAACAGGGTCGCCTGCTGGCTGTGTCATCGTAGATGCATTCGGTCCAGGACGTATTACGCAGGCTGCTGCGAACTATATTCGTATTGCATCGGCGGTTGACCAGTTCGGTTTTGACCGTGACAATATCGTTGCATCTGTAACCGGAAATCTTGGGAATATTGGTGGACGTGACATCGGTACCGCATTTGGTGTTGAATATCGTCGTGATGCTTCAAACTTTATTCCTTCTGACCCAGCACAGACAGGTGACTTGACAGGCTTTAACGCGGTTAAGCCAATAAATGGTTCGTTCAACACTAAAGAAGTCTTTGGCGAAGTTAGCGTTCCTCTTTTAGAAATACTGACTGTTGCTGCTAAAGGTCGTTATTCCGATTACTCGACTGTAGGTGGCAATTTCACATGGAGCGTTGAAGGCGACTTCCGTCCTGTTGACGACGTCCGTTTACGTGCAACCTACTCACGTGCAAACCGTGCGCCCTCGGTGTTCGAATTGTTCCAGGCAGGTGACCAAGGTTTCCCCGGTGTGGTTGACCCATGCTTCCGTGGTCAGCCCGCCGGCTCGCGCCCTGCACCATCTGCTGGCGTAGCGGCAATCTGCGTCTTGCAAGGTCTGCCTAACCCGACAACTAACATTCTGGTTCAAACCAATGCCCAGATTGAAGCGACCTTCACAGGAAGCACTAATCTGCGTGAAGAAACATCGGACACCCTGACTGCTGGCATCCAATTTACGCCAAGCTTTGCAGAAGGTTTGTCGTTGTCGGTTGATTACTTCGACATAAAAGTTGATGGTTACGTTGCGCGGGTACAAGGTGGTACAAGCGGGCTTGTAGCTGCATGTTTTGCACAAAACATAACAACAGCGGCTCAACTAGCAGCTGATCCATATTGCAGTCTGCTGTCACGGCGTCCTAACGGTGACTTGTTAGCCACTGTTCCACTAACTAATGAAGCATCGGTAGGCGTGAACAATGTGTTGAAGACACGCGGTATCGACTTCAATGCTGCTTACAGTCTGGGTCTTGGCTTCGTTGGCCTAGACAACAGCAAGCTAAGCCTGTCATCAAACGTCACATATCTGATGGATTACAAGTTCAACGGAACTGATTTCGCCGGTTATGCGTCGGGTGACTTTGGTACGTTGCCGCATTGGAAATCGAACACGCGCCTGACTTATTTGGATGATGCTTTGAGCGTTAGCCTCAATTGGCAGTATATCGGCAAGTCGCAAGATACCTTTGGTGATCCTATAGTTCCAGCCAACTTGGCAGGGTTCGGTCCAATCAAGGCCTACAGCCTGTTCGATCTGAACGCTCGCATAAAAGCGACGGACAATTTCGAATTCTTTGGCGGTGTCCAGAATCTGCTCGACAAACAGCCTCCCTCGGTAAACGCGGGCTTCACTGCTACAAACACCGATGAGACGCTTTACGATACACTGGGTCGTCGCTTCTTCGTTGGAGCGAAAATGCGGTTCTAATCGGAACCGATTTTGTCACTTTGAAAGGGGCTCGGGGGAAACTCCGGGCCTTTTTATTATTGGGTCTGGGTACTGTCCTAAGTGGACGAGGCAATGTCAAATGCGACGCTAAGCCGTTCGCCCTTTACAAATGGTCTGGTTCCATGAAAGAGATAACTTGGAAACAGTGCCAAGCGCCCAGCCCTTGGCTCGATAAGGGCATATGGTTCAAGTCCGGTTTTTAGCTCAGGTGGTGCCCCACCGACTTCAAGCCATCCTTCTTTTGCAACACCACCCAAGTTATCAGGCAATGCAACATAAAAGGCCGAACTTAAAATTCCCGCAGGATGGATATGGCTAACATGAAATCCGCCGCCGTTCAGTCGTACACTCCAAGATCCTGCAAAATCGAGAGTATCATCGCGGTGCTTCCATAAAGGATGCCTCTTATCATGAGGCGGCAAATCGCTCATGTAGCAAGCAACGGCTTGTCTTATTATATGGGCCAATTCGGTCAATATCGGTTCGCGGCGAGAGAACAGGCTGCCGCGCGTTTGTGTGCCATGCCGTAATGACTGGCCAGCTGGATGCTCCTTTGCGAGGTGCATGGCGCGCAACGTATCGGCCAACTCGCCATTTGCGCCCGGAAGACCAATATCTATTGTACGGAATAATCCCTCGCCTGGATTGATCCACTGTTCTTTGGTGTCACCGGTCATCCGCCAGCATAATGACGCCAGTGCCCAAAGCCCGATATTATCGGGATGACTCTCAAGCAAAGGCGCGACAAACGCAGCGCCTTGTTCTGGATCACCACAACAAATGGCATGGCGAATGCGAACGGTTGCAATATCCAAGCCACCAAGCGGTAACGCATTTAATAATGCAGTTGCGCGGTCTGTGTCCCCGATATCATCGGCAACCCCAGCCTCTATCAGAGCAAGCATTGAAGCCGCCGGAATGAATGCTCGCCCACGTTCCAAAACCGACAGCGCCGATTGTTGTTGGTCATCAGACCGGAGCATAGCCGCATAGTTGCTCCAAAGCAGCTCATCGTGCGGCTTTGCGGCGACCGCGCGTTCAAATCCGTCCCACATACGATCGAGTTGCCCTGCTTCTCCCCGCATTCGCGACAGCGCCTTTAATCCGTCAATCCATTGCAGGTGTTTGGCTGTTGCATCATCAAGTAGTGTAATGGCGGCATCAAACCGGCCATCCGCCTCCAGGGCTTCGGCATAGCTGAGTGTTATGCTATCTACATCAGGTACCTTATTGTGTGCCTGCTTTAGATAGGTAATTGCTATATTATCTCCCTCACGCAAAAGCAATTCGCCCAAACCCACTAAGGCAATGATGCGGTTGGGTTCAATTTCTAATGCCTTTTCAAACGCAAATTTGGATGCGTCAATATCCCCGCAGACTCGGCGGATTTGTGCGGCTATGCTCCAATAACGCGCGTTATTAGCCTCTGCCTCAGCCAAAAATGCAATGTCCTCTAATGCTATTGCGGCACGACCCAATTCCAACAAGGCAATTGCCCTATTCAACCGAAAATCATTACGTTCGGGCAATAATATTATGGCCCGATCATACATCGAAATAGCTCCAATATCCTTCATTTTGAGAAGCAGGCTTGCTGCACCGGCCGCCAATTCTCCGTCTTGAGGGGCTAGTCGCATCGCATGGACAAAATGGACCTTTGCACTATCCAGATTACCAATACCGCTTTCGACCAAAGCGAGGACATGCAGTATACTAGGGTTATTTGGAAAATTTGTATTCAGCGATATCAGCGCAGTAAGCGCTTCATCCAATCGACCATGTTGATAGGCGACATATGCAGTATCAAAGCGTTGCCTAGCATCCATTATATGTCGCGAAACCAACCGGTAATGGCAAACCTGGCCATGGGCGAAAATTGCGGAACAAATGATACCATATGCCGTTGCGGCACGCGAAAGAGTTTTAGCGTGTTAAAACGGGGCTGCCAGCCTTCAATAACATCGCCGTCTTCATCGAGGAAATTCAAATATCCTCCCCAATCCGGGCGCCATTCGACGGCACACATATCAAGCACATATGCCACCTGCCACCCTTGATCGATATGGCTATCATCGTGCTCTGCCAGAAAATGGCCAGGTCCGTAAACGGTCGCTTGCGCATCTGCCTTTTTAAGAGCGCTTATTCCGGTAATGCTACGCACCAGATCCATAAACGGCCGGTTATTGATATGCTCTAGGATATTATCTTGCGGACTGTTTGGCTGCCAGCGCTCAAGATAGGCTTTAAGCATCGGATAGCTGCCAAATTGGAAGGCATAATCTGTGGTGCCCGCACTGGCAAAGGTAGCAGATTGGATTTCGATTAGCCAACTTTGTCCAGATGTGCTTAGCGTGTCTGCACGCTCATAATTCGGGCCGTTTGCGCTCGCTTGCCATGCTAAGCCCCAAGGAATATGATTTTGCAGCATATCACCGATGTTTTTTGCTGTTTCGGCGCTCAGAACATTGCGGATCTGTACTCTGCTTTTTGCATCGTACTGGGTTTTAAGGCTATCAATATCCAGCGCAGGGTTAATGTTGAATTCAAAAGGATCCATATTGCTTCATATAGAGCTCGAATACTCGGTCAAGCAACCACCAATCAACCCACCTCCAAAACCAACGCACCATCGCCTTCCTCGATCTTGACGCTTGATCCATCGGGAACCTCTCCGCGCAAGAGCATGTCTGCGAGCGGGTCTTGCAAATGGCGCTGGATGGCGCGTTTTAGCGGGCGGGCACCGTAGACAG
>JAYUPC010000075.1:0-13565 GCA_043760355.1 Sphingomonadales bacterium | reverse complement strand
CCCCTGCCCTTTGTACCAACACCCGGTCACCGGGCCGTACAGCCAACCGCGCAATCTCGTCACGGTTATGAAGCGTCACATTCGATACAACTACACCTCCGACTGTAACTGGCAACAGCCGCCCCACCGGAGTCAGCTTACCTGTTCGCCCGACCTGAATGTCGATAGCCTCCAATGTCGTCTCGGCTTGTTCAGCCGGAAATTTATGCGCAATTGCCCAGCGCGGTGCTTTGGCGACAGAGCCCAGCCGATCCTGCCAATCAAGCCGGTCGACTTTATAAACTACGCCGTCAATGTCATAAGGCAGCTCGGCGCGCTGACGCTGTATACCCTCATAATGCATCAGTGCGCCTTCCGCACCGTCGACCCGAACGAGCAAAGGCGATACCGGCACGCCCCAATCCGCAATCGCGGCCATCACGCCGCTTTGTGTATCGGCTGGAAGCGCACTCACATCGCCCCAGCCATGCGCCAGAAACCGCAAGGGCCGTGACGCTGTAACGCTCGCGTCCTTTTGCCGCAGCGATCCTGCGGCGGCGTTGCGCGGGTTGGCAAAAACTTTACCGCCCTTCGCCTCTTGTTCAGTATTGAGAGCCGCGAAATCAGACTTAGCCATATAGACCTCCCCCCGGATTTCGAAGATATTGGGAACCTCTCCTGACAATTTTTGTGGAATGTCGTTGATATACGCAACATTCGCCGTCACATCTTCCCCGACGCTACCGTCTCCGCGCGTTGCCGCTTGCTTAAGCACACCATCCTCATACCGCAGCGACAGCGACAGCCCGTCAATCTTATCCTCCGCGGTCAAGGCGACCTCTGAGTCTACTTCCAGATTCAAAAACCGCCGCACCCGCGCAACAAAATCTGAGACGTCCTCAGCATCAAAGGCGTTATCGAGCGACATCATCCGTTTGGCATGGGTGATTTTCTTTAAGCCAGAACCATCGACCGCAGCGCCCACTTGAGCATTAGGGCTATCTGCCCGGACAAGATTTGGAAACGCGGATTCCAGTTCATTGTTGCGACGAACAAGAACGTCATACTCCGCATCCGAAATCTCAGGGGCGTCCTCGGCATGGTAACGCCGATTGTGATGCGCGATAGCCTTTGCCAAACGCATCAGTTCATTCGCAGCTTCGGCTTCTGCTACGGAATTCACACAACCTCCAACAACCGCACAGCCTGTGCCCGTGCCTCATCGGTCACTTCCGCCCCAGACAGCATCCGTGCAATCTCCTGCTGTCGTTCTTCGGCTCCAAGCAGAGTTACCCCCGTCCGCGTCACAGTCCCTTGGCTTGATTTGGCGATGAAGTAATGCGCTGCTCCCTTTGCCGCCACTTGTGGACTGTGCGTGACGGCGAGCAATTGTGTCTTTGCCGCTAGCCGAGCCAGCCTCTCACCAATCGCTGCCGCAACCGCACCGCCGACACCGCGATCGATTTCATCGAAGATGATTGTTTGCGCCCCGCCTTCTTCGGCAAGAGCAACCTTTAGCGCAAGGATGAAACGCGACAATTCGCCACCCGATGCAATTTTAGTCAACGGCGCAAACGGTGCGCCGGGATTGGTAGAGATCAGAAATTCAACACGGTCCATGCCGCCTGCGCTCCACCGGTCTTCGGGCAACTGTTCGACGGCGGTCTTGAATTGCGCAGCGTCGAGTTTCAAGGGCGCAAGTTCTCCTGCCACTGCCTTATCAAGCTTAATCGCCGCCCCCGAACGCGCCGCCGATAAAGCGCGAGCTGCGTCAACGAATGCAGCTGCCTTAGCTTTCACCTCAGCCTCCAGCTTTGCCAATCCTTGCGACCCTGCATCAATTGCCTCAAGCTTTGCCGCCAATTCATCAGTCAGCGTCGCAAGTGCCTCGGGCTGGCATCCATGCTTGCGTGCCAACGCCCGCAATTCAAACAACCTCACCTCGATATCATCCAATCGCGCTGGATCAAAGGTGAGAGCAAAGGTAGCAGCATTCAGCTTATCTTCCGCCTCGCTCGCCTCAATCACCGCACGGTCCAAAGCGGTCAGCGCATCGGCCAGTAAAGGATGTTCGGGGGCCAGCCTGTCAAGCTTACGTGCTGCACTGCGAAGCTGGGCTATACCGCTTTTTGATCCGTCAAAGGCGACCAGTACCGATTTCAGATCGTCGGTAATGCGTTCACCCTTTTGCATATCGGCGCGCTCATTTGCCAATTGCTCTTCTTCGCCCGCAATCGGTACAAAAGCGCGAAGTTCAGCGACGGCATGTTCAAGATATTCGCGGTCCCGTGCTGCATTCTCAATCGCTTCGCGCGTTGCCTCCAACCGAGATTTGGCCTCTTGCCAACTTTTAAAAGCCCCCGCTGTTGCTGTTGCGTCACAGCGCCCGAACGTATCGAGCAAAGCCCGGTGACCACGCGGGTTAAGCAAACCGCGATCATCATGCTGCCCGTGAATTTCGACAAGTAACGCGCCGACTTCTCGCAACAATGCAGCAGAGCAAGGTTGGTCATTGATAAACGCCTTGCTACCGCCATCGGCCTTTAACGACCGCCGGATCAGCAACGGCTCGCCCGCCCCAGGCTCGATATCATTCTCCGCCAATATCGCTGAGAGTAATGAGCCAGCAACCGGCGGGTCAAAACTCGCCGTTACTAAGGCCTTATCCGACCCGTGCCGCACAAGTCCGCTATCGGCCCGCGCACCAAGTGCTAAACCTAACGAGTCGAGCAATATCGACTTGCCTGCGCCGGTCTCTCCGGTCAGCACACCCAATCCAGCATCAAATTCCAGATCCAGTGCCTCGATCAGGACAACATCACGGATTGCCAGCGCTCTTAACATGACGCTGCGTTTCTTGGCTTCACGCGGCGGGTGCGTGCTTTTGCATTAATGCATAGGCACGGCTATACCATTCGCTACCTGGATAGTTCGCACCCAGAACCGCTGCGGCTTTCTTTGCTTCATCGGGCACACCCATTGCGAGATAGCTCTCGGTCAAGCGGAATAGGGCTTCAGGGGCGTGAGTCGTCGTCTGATATTTGTCGGCGACCTCGCGGAACCGTAAGTTTGCAGCCAACCAAAGCGCACGCCGTTCATAAAAGCGGCCTATTTCCATTTCTTTGCCCGCCAGGTGATCGTTGACCAAGTCAATTTTAAGGCCTGCATCGGACGCATAGCGTGTGTTCGGGAAACGACGCTGCACTTCACCTAAAGCAGCCAAAGCCTGTTGCGTGATTTTTTGATCGTGGGTTACATCGCTGATCTGTTCATAATAACTAAGCCCGATCAGATAATAGGCATAAGCCGCATCCTTATTACCTGGATGGATCGATAAAAACCGGCGCGATGACGCAATCGATTCGGTATATTTGTTGCCCATATAATAAGAAAATGCACTCATCAGCTGGGCACGCCTTGACCACGGCGAATAAGGATGCTGGCGCTCCACCTCGTCAAAAAGTGCTGCGGCAATTTCATATTGTTTGTTGTCAAGCTTGGTTTTGGCGGCGTTATACAGCGTGTTTACATCGCGCGCGACGTAACGCGTATCACCTTTTTTACCACCAGCTGTTGCACAACCCGCAACCATGGAAACCGAAACGCCAAGCGCCAACGAAACGAGGATTTTATTCTTCATGAAATGTCCTTAGATGCTCTTGGGCGCGAGGCCAAGGGTTTTGCGTATCTTGGGCACAGATGCTGTACCGGGCATGAATTGTAAGCTTGTTATCTCTCAATTTCATAAACCAATTTGCAAAGCCGCCCGTATTACCAGCCAATCCGATCTGATCCCGTCACTGTTCGTGTTGCATTATGTGGTGCCCAATCTGTCGGCACGCCAGGGGGCACCGACGCGTCTGCGGGCATTCCGTTGACGGCATAAAGATAATCTATCGCAATCGATCCTGTCGAAGCATCGTTAAACTCCAATATAAGTTTGGCACCCGGCACCTCCGCACGCCATGCAATACGCGTACCTGTATCGGCAGGAAGCAGGGCTGGCCTGCCATTTATTTTTGCACCGCTGAGTGTTTTTGTTGGTTTAAGTAAGAATATCATCGCGCGCGGGGCATCTGCACTCGACATAGTAATATTAACTTGATCTGCTGATTTGGTCAGTTGAATGACTGGCTGCGGTGCATTTGTTGCTGGTGCAGGAACGATCAGCCACTTTATCTCTTCAAATCCTTTCGGGCTAAACGGCTTAGCTACGCCTGCGGGTAATTCACGCTTAGTTGAACTTGTCGCCCACCAGCTTTTGCCAGTATTGACGTCAGTTAGGTGAAAGAAATCGGCAATTAGAGGAAAACGCGCTGAAAACCTGTCCGTTACTGCAAACCAAGCCAAAGCGAATGCGGACAGCAACAGCAATCCTCCGCCAATCAGGCGTCCCCAATCTTTGACAAATGTGATGATTACAGGCCCAATCAATGCAATCACAAACGGGATAACTAGCGCGATTGGCGCAGGTGTTTTCGGCCCTAATGTCATATAGGTTGTAATCACCCCGTAGAGCAGCATTGCGCCCCATATCCCACCGACCAAGGCGCTACCATATAATGCGATTGGAGATGAAAGGCCAAAACGTGCCGCAAGCGCAATCATTATGACCCCGATCAACGCTGCCCAAGCAAACATCCAGTTTGCGCCGGGCAACCAGATTTGTGAGGCCAATGCCGATAAAATGAGCAGAGTGACCGAACCGACCCACATCGCTATTTTTGGCCTGACAAATAATGTCACACCTGCGCAAATGCCGACAAAGGCCCACATTGCGAGATTCATCTCATTGATCCGGTCACGAAATGCAATCGTACCGTGACCATAAATCAAGTTGGCTAGAAAATGAGAAGCTATGGCTGCGCCCACAACCAGCAGCAAAACGCCAGCAGCGCCGCCAAAAGCCTGTCGCCAACTGACACCCAGTGTCTGAAAACCCGATAAGACAAACCCGACTGCACTAACCAGCAATATGCCCCAGCCCAACCCAAGGGAGTAGCGGATTATACCAAACCCGAAGAAATCGAAAAATGCCGCCTCGCCACTTTGGCTGGGAAGTTGTGATGCATTTGCCAATGCCCGCGTAGTTGTGACCGCAAAATCTCCTAAATGTTGTAGCGAACGTGGATCAAGATTGGTCACGTTATCTGTCGGCATGTGGTAATCGGCAAACCGGTCAATAAACGCGGCATTGATTCCAATAATCCCTTTTCGCAGTGGTACCGTTAGGTCTGTATCATTGGGCAGTTTATCATATACGGCATTAGCAAGACTGTTCCCGCTCGGCCGCGTCGCGTGATCCGCCCATAGGTCAATCAGCTGAGCATTGCCCGGCGATGTTTGAAACATGATGGCGAGCCCGTTTGAACCTCGCGCTTCGACATTAACCGCAGCCCCGACTTTGCTAGCCAGATCGTGCAAGTCAAAAAAACTTTGCGCGCCAATCATTCCCACTTCTTCTGCATCGGTTAGCAGAAATATCGTATCACGAAGCGGCTGGGGACCACTCGCCAATATCCGCGCCGTTTCCATCACTGCAGCGACCCCTGCGCCATCATCCGATGCACCGTTGGACCAAGGAACCGTGTCGTAATGCGCCATTACTAACACCGCCTTTTGCACTGGATCACGCCCCGGCAGCACAGCAATGATATTTTCGTAGGGCGATACGCTGATTGCATTGCCCCGCCGCAAAGCCTGACGCACGCCAGTTCCTTTTTGTGTTTCAACATTTAAGCCGAGGGCCTGCAACCGGGCGACAAGAACCCCGCGCACTCGCGCATTTTCTGCGGTCGCCACAGGGTGCGGTGCACGCGCAATCTCGCCCACAAGTGCGCGGGCTTTAGTGACCGAAAATTCACTATTAACTGATGTGCCCGACATTCGAGGCGCGGGCGGAGTGCGTGCTATCAAAGCGAGCAAAACGGCGGCTGCGACAACTATCGGTAAGAGAATAAAATTCCGCATAGCCTTGCCTTCCCAGTGAGCAGGAGCTTTTCGGGTAACAGACTATCGATATTTTAGGGTTTTTCAATTGGGACTTTGAACTTGCAGTTATACCCTGCCCTTTGTCGTTCAGAGACTGGCATGAATTGAGAGAAATTTAGGGCGAACCAAAAATAGGGTAATTATCAAAAAAGGGGCCGCAAAAAAGCAGCCCCTTCATTTGTATCATAGCCTCTTGGCAAATTTTAAGAGCGACTAAGCATCTCCCAATTAGACCTAGTCCTTCAAAAAGTCTGGTAAATGGTCGGGGTTGCCGCCTTCTGCGCTTTCGGCGCGTGGTGCACGGTCACGGTTGCCGCTGTCACGGCCCCCATCTCTTCTGGGTCCACGATCGCGGCCACCGCCTTCGCGACGAGGTCCGCGGTCGGGACGATCGCCACGTGGACGTTCTTCGCGAGGTTCGCGAGCTGGACGGCTATCTTCGAGTTCAGCACCAGTTTCCTGATCCACGACGCGCATTGACAGGCGAACCTTGCCACGCGGATCTATTTCGAGGACTTTGACCTTAACTTCCTGACCTTCAGAGACAACGTCGCTTACTTTTTCAACGCGCTCATTGCGCATTTCGGAGACATGGACGAGACCGTCTTTGCCACCCATGAAGTTTACGAACGCGCCGAAATCGACGATGTTAACAACTTTACCGTCGTAGATTTTGCCGATTTCTGCTTCCTCGACAATGCCGAGGATCCATTTTTTCGCAGCTTCGATCTGTGCGCTATCGGAAGAACTGATCTTGATGACACCTTCGTCATCGATATCAACCTTTGCGCCAGTTTCAGCAACGATTTCGCGGATCACTTTACCACCAGTGCCGATGATGTCGCGGATCTTGGCTTTGTCGATCTGTATAGTTTCTATCCGGGGCGCATGTGCAGACAGTTCGGTCCGTGCAGCACCCAGTGCTTTCGCCATTTCCCCAAGAATATGCGCGCGGCCTTCTTTGGCCTGGGTCAGCGCTTGCTCCATAATCTCGTTGGTGATGCCGGCAATCTTGATATCCATCTGCATCGTGGTGATGCCTTCGGAAGTTCCCGCTACCTTGAAATCCATGTCGCCCAGATGATCTTCGTCACCAAGGATGTCGGAAAGAACTGCAAAATCCTTACCTTCCAAGATCAAGCCCATCGCAATACCCGATACCGGGCGTGTCAGCGGAACGCCTGCATCCATCATCGCAAGCGAACCACCACAAACCGACGCCATCGATGACGAGCCGTTGGACTCGGTAATATCGCTGGTCAGACGGATGGTGTAAGGAAAATCTTCCTTTTTAGGCAGAACGGCATGAAGTGCACGCCAGGCAAGCTTTCCATGCCCGACTTCGCGACGACCCGGCGCACCAAAACGGCCAACTTCACCAACGCTGTAGGGCGGGAAGTTATAATGCAGCATGAAGTTTTCATAGCGCAGGCCATTAAGGCCATCAATCATCTGCTCGCTCTCTTTGGTGCCAAGCGTACAAGTGGCGATGGTTTGCGTTTCGCCGCGCGTAAACAAGGCTGAACCATGCGCACGCGGCAAAAAGTGTGTTTCTGCAACGATAGGACGGATCTGTGTGGTCGTGCGACCATCGATACGCGTGCCGTCTTTCAATATGGCACCACGGACGATTTCAGCCTCCAGCTTCTTCATCAGCTTATTGGCGGCCATCTGATCCTGCGGCGTGGCGTCGGCAAAGGCTGACTTTGCAGTTGCGCGAGCCACGTTAAGTGCATCTGAACGCGCCGATTTGTCGGTCAGCTTGTAAGCTGCCGCCACATCCTTGCCGACGAGCTTTTTAAGCTTGTCTTTGGTAGCGGACAGATCAGCTTGTTCGGCCATTGCCCATGGTTCTTTCGCTGCTTGTTCAGCAAGCTTTATGATTGCTTTGACGATATCCTTGCAAGCCGCATGAGCGAACTGCACAGCACCGAGCATAACTTCTTCGCTCAACTCTTTCGCTTCGGATTCGACCATCATTACCGCGTCATATGTTGCCGCAACCACCAGATCGAGTTCACCCGCTGCAACCTGATCATCTGTAGGATTGAGGATATATTCACCGTCGATATAACCAACGCGTGCGGCACCGATTGGGCCCATGAAAGGAACGCCAGATAGCGTCATCGCAGCCGAAGATGCGATCATCGCCAAGACATCTGGCTCATTCTCACCATCATAGCTAAGAACTTGAGCAATACAGTTGATTTCGTTATAGAAACCTTCTGGAAACAATGGACGGATCGGACGGTCGATCAGACGCGAAACCAGCGTTTCCTTTTCCGTCGCACCACGTTCGCGCTTGAAAAATCCGCCTGGTATACGTCCGCTGGAGAAATATTTTTCCTGATAGTTGACGGTCAGCGGGAAGAAATCTTGCCCTTCCTTAACCGACTTTGCAGCAGTTACCGCGCAAAGCACAACAGTTTCGCCCAAGGTCGCTACGACAGCGCCATGTGCTTGACGGGCAACCTTGCCCGTTTCGAGTGTCAGGGTTTGTCCGCCCAACTCGATTGATACGGTTTTTACATCAAACATATTTTTTCCTTATGTCCCGCTGCGCCCTATTGCGAAGCGGGGCCTTCTTTGATTGCCGGGTAATCCGTCCCGGTCCGGTTGGGGACTTCTGCCCCATATGGTCGGTTTGCATCATTGCAAACACACCCCAAAAGCAAAAAGCGGCCCAGACTGGGGCCGCTTCGCTAAATCTTATTTACGCAAGCCAAGCTTGCCAATGAGCGCCTGATACCGCTCTGCATTAATCTTCTTCAGATAATCGAGCAATGAGCGACGCTTGTTCACCATCATCAAAAGGCCACGACGTGAATGGTTATCCTTGTGGTGGTCTTTGAAATGCGCGGTCAGGGTGTTGATACGATCGGTCAGAATGGCAACTTGCACTTCTGGTGAACCGGTATCGCCTTTTTCGCGGGCATGTTCCTTGATGACTTCGGCTTTACGTTCTGCAGTAATAGACATATTTTTCCTTCGAACATCTTTGCTTAGAGGTTAAAGCCGCGAACGATTTTGGTCGTCCCGCCGGTGAGCTCCAATAAGGCTACTGCCCGCATTTCTGCGTCTCGCGCCCAATAGTGCCCATCGTCTTCGGCAATCCCGGTCAAAACACGACCCTCTCGGATAGCTCTTGCCTGTTCCGGGGAGAGGGTAAGAGCCGGGATGTCGTCCAGCCCTGCCTCCATCGGCAAGAATACGTCTTCTAACGGTGCGCCCTTACCGATTTCATTCAGTTTGTCCAGCGAAATCGCCTGAGAGAGCGTGAAGGGTCCGGCTTTAGATCTGCGGAGCATGGTTACGTGACCGACAGTGCCAAGGGCGTAGGCAATATCTCGGGCCAGTGAGCGGATATAGGTGCCTTTGGAAACGTGGGCGGTTAGGGTGATTGTTTCTAAACTCTTCGCGTCTTCGCGGCTTCGCGTGCCAAAATTTGATTCACGCGGAGACGCGGAGACGCGGAGAGAGTGTATGCTGACACTGCGTGCTTTCATCTCCACAATTTCCCCTGCCCTTGCACGGTCATAGGCACGTTTGCCGTCGATTTTGATCGCTGAATAAGCAGGCGGGATTTGTTCGATTGGTCCGGTGAATTGCGGCAAGACAGCTTCTATCTGCTCAAGCGTAGATCGCACATCGGATGTTGCCACCACTTCCCCCTCGGCATCAAGCCCGCTCGTCTGTGTCCCAAAGCAAATCGTAAACTCATATACCTTCGACGCATCCAGCAGTCGCCCACACAGCTTCGTCGCCTCCCCCAGCGCTATTGGCAGCACCCCGGTGGCGAGCGGATCAAGTGTCCCGCCGTGCCCGACCTTGACTTTCCCGTACCCCGCTTCGCGCAAGTTGCGCTTTACCGCTGACACGGCCTGTGTCGAGCCAAGCCCAAGTGGTTTGTCAAGGATGATCCAACCGTTCATTCCACAGCTCTAAAGTAATATATATTCAAGCCATTAGCGTTTCGATTGACATAGGCGGTTGCTTTCCGGCGGACTTAACAATCCCGCGATCAAATGTTGCAAATTCATCGGCCAGACGACCATCAACCAAATGAAGCATATCTGCAAAATCTGCACCCGATTGAAAGCGCGTGATTGCCCAGAGTACAAGCTCATCATCTATGGTCGAAACAGATGACAAGCCAATAATTTCTTTTAAAACAACAGAAATTTCTTCACGGGACAAAGCATAACGCGATGAAAGTAGCCAAGCACATTCCATAAAAACGGTTAAAGAGATAAAACAGCGCCCCTTGATAACCATATCGGCAATATCGGCCTGCGCTGTGTCGTCACGTACAAGAAAGCGCACCAGAACATTCGTATCAATGGCCTTCATTTGTATCTTGGACCATCCGATGCCCACATCTCCGATATTGTTTCATTCATTTCTTCAATTGATACAGGAGGACCGTCATATCGAATAATCGATTTTATCTTTGCCGAAACCTCCTCAAAGTTCTTGCCTGATTTGATTGAGGTCTTACGCAGCAGAACTCCATCAGCCCGTTCTACTACATCAAACTGGTCGCCAGGAATAATTTTAAGTCTGTCCCGAACGTCCTTCGGGATTACCACTTGGCCTTTTGATGAAACTCTAATTTGCATATTCATAATGTTGGTAAGATACGCCTTACCGTATCAACTGTCAAATCCTGCAGCATCTTTAGTTGGCCATGGGCTGTCAATTCAAAGGCCTTTATCTGCCTTGGCGAGCTTCTTACGTTCCTTACGCGATAACGGCTTTTCCGCAGTCACCAATGTAGCAAGTTTGCAATCCTGTCCATCAACGATGATCGAGCTAAACTTATCAAAACTAGCAGAATCGCGCGTATCAAATCCGATTGCCTGCGCGAAGTTTAACCCGTGGCACGGCCCGAAAAGTTCGGCGTAATACCAGCGACGATTGCGATCTTCGAGCCAAATGCCCCTATCACTATCGGCTTCAAAATTGTTGATCGCACCAAAATTAGGGAAATTAATGCGAGCTTCCACTCCCAGTTTTGGCCAAGGTGCTGGCTTCGCAAAAGCGGGGGAACCAAATGCCACAAACAATATGGTTATGATTAGAAAAAAACGTGAATTTATCATGTAATAACTCGTACCAGTTTTCTACTGAACCTACACTGACTAATTAAAGTCAGACCCCATTAACCCCGCGTTGCTTTCCATTCATCACGCATCATAGCAAACACGGCAGAATCGCGCACATATCCGGTCCATGTAACGCGATCAGCCTCTAATATCGTTTCCAGCTTGGCACCCAGTTTAAGCACAGCAGCTTGTGATCGTTTGTTGCGGGTGTCGACTTTCCACATGATTTTTTGGTAGCCACAGGCGAAAGCATGATTGATCATCAAGTCCTTCATCGCACCATTGAGACCTATGCCGCGCACAGACGGAGTGATGTAAGTACCGCCAATTTCGACTGATTTGGTTTCGGGGTCAGGATTGAGGTAATTGGTCATACCTACTATAAGGCCATTCTGCGCCGGATCGAGAACGGCGTAACGTACCAAATTTGGCATTTCCGCAAAGACGGCAAGACTTGCATCAAAATTACCGAGAAAATCGAGAGGATAGATTTGCCATATTTCTGTGTCCTCGGTGCAAGCTGTGCGAAGCCCCTCGATATATTTGTCTTCGAACACAGCAAGTTCCACATGGTTATCACAAAGCGGTTTTGTAAGCGCGGCAATCATTAGCTAACCCCGCGTGGCTTCCATAAAATGCTTACGGCACAGCGCTTCATAACGGTCATTGCCACCCACCTCGGTCTGCGCGCCGTGTTTCACCGCTTTGCCCTCTACATCGACGCGTAAGTTCATCGTCGATTTGCGCCCACAATGGCATACCGCCTTGATTTCAATCAACGCATCCGCCAGCCCAAGAAGAGCCGCCGACCCTGGAAACAATTCCGCTTGAAAGTCGGTGCGCAGACCGTAACAAAGCACGGGGACACCGAGTTCATCGGCAATTGCCGCAAGGTCGAACACCTGTTCCTTCGATAGAAACTGTGCTTCGTCTACCAACACACATGAAAGGATGCGCTTTATTTGCTCAGCCGCGACTGCCTCAAACAAATCAGTGTCAGTGCCAAAGACATGCGCTGCCGATTGCAACCCTATCCGCGACGTAATAACCCCGCTGTCAAAACGGTTGTCGAGCGCTGAGGTCCACAGCATCGTTTCCATCCCGCGTTCGCGGTAATTGAAATCGGCCTGCAGCAAGGTGGTCGACTTGCCGGCATTCATGGAAGAATAATAGAAATACAGCTTGGCCATTACTCTGGCATATCACCCAAATCCTGCACCACATGGGGGTCAGACAACAACCGCTCGATATGCGTTGCTTCATCAAAGCTGCCATCGGCCAAGAACTTAAGCTTCGCGGCGTATTTCATGCTCACACGCGACGCGACTTCCTTTTGGAAGAAAGCAGTATTGGTGCGCAGAGCTTTTAACACAGCTTCTTCATTTGCTCCGAGCAAAGGCTTTATGAAGGCCGTTGCATGGCGCAGGTCGGGTGACATGCGGACTTCGGTTACGCTGACACTGTGGCTGGTCAGGACATCGTCATGCACCTCGCCGCGTGCGAGCAGTTCAGACAGGATATGCCGGAATTGTTCACCGACGCGCAGCAGACGGACAGAGCGGCCATCCGGGGAGGTGTCATTATGTTTGGCCATAGCTTAACCTAACCTAACCTTAAAGCGTCCGTTCACGCTCCTCAACCTCGAATACCTCAAGCATATCGCCTGCTTTCACGTCATTCGTATCGGCCAGCACAACACCGCACTCCATACCGGCGCGGACTTCATCGACATTGTCCTTGAAGCGGCGCAGTGATGCGATTGTGGTTTTCGATACGATAACATCTTCGCGGGTAAGACGTGCGAACAGGCCTTTCTTGATAACGCCATCGATGACCAGCAAACCGGCTGCTTTGTCGCGCTTGCCCGATTTGAACACATCCTTGACCTCGGCACGGCCAACGACCGTTTCGATGATTTCTGGCCCAAGCTCACCTGCCATTTCCTTAGCGATATCGGCGGTCAAGTGATAGATCACATCGAAATATTTGAGGCGCACCTTGTCGCGCTTTGCAAGTGCGGCCGCCTTGGTATTGGGACGGACGTTAAATCCGATCAGCGGCGCGTTCGATGCCGCCGCAAGCAGCATGTCTGATTCGGTAATCCCACCAACCCCTGCGGACAATATGCGAACCTTGATATCGTCGGTCGAGATATTGTTGAGCGCGGTAACGATGGCTTCCACCGAACCTTGCACGTCGCCCTTGATAACCACAGGATATTCCATCGCACGATTTGCCGAAAGCGCCTCAAACAGATTTTCCATATCTGGTGCGGCCTGCGTCGTGCGAAGCTTAGTAGACAGTTCCTTGCGGTACAGCGCCACTTCACGCGCCCGTGCTTCGTTCTCAACCACGGTCAGGACGTCACCTGCCGACGGAACGCCGGTTAGACCAAGCACTTCCACCGGCATGGCGGGGCCAGCTTCTTTAAGCTGTACGCCTTTGTCGCTAACGATAGCGCGAACCTTGCCCGATTGCTGACCCACGACA
>JAYUPC010000074.1:0-13577 GCA_043760355.1 Sphingomonadales bacterium | reverse complement strand
ACCAAATCAAATCACTCATGGCAATGCCTCCTTCGCATCACCATTGAATCAACCTCGAACGAACTATGCAAGCACTTTAATAGGTCCTGAGCCTAGATGATAAAGATTTGTTTAATAATGCTTGATATACCACAATCAAGAGCAGCATAAGGGCATACCGCCAATAGGGCACCGTATAACTTGACTGAATTAATCTCCTACGAACCCGCCACTGGTGCCGAGCTATGGCGAGGAACAACCGGCGATGTTGATCTCGAAGTTGCAGCTGCGCGTGAAGCATGGCCGCGTTGGGCAGCTGCGTCGCTCAATGACCGCCTGTCAGTGGTTCGCTCTTTTGCCGGCCGCGTTCGTGCTGATTCCGAAAAGTTTGCAGATCTGATCGCTCGTGAAACAGGCAAACCATTGTGGGAAGCCCGCACAGAAGTTGAATCGGTAATCGCAAAGGTCGATATCTCCATTCGTGCTTACGCCGAACGCAGTTCGCAGCGCCGTTTGGAAGGAAAATCAGGCACACGCAGCGCGCTGCGCCATAAGCCGCACGGGGTTCTGGCTGTGCTTGGCCCTTATAATTTTCCGGCACATCTGCCCAATGGTCATATTGTTCCGGCGTTGATTGCGGGCAATGCAGTGGTTTTTAAACCATCTGAAAAAACCCCCGCAGTTGGCCAGTTTTTAGTAGATTGTTTTCGAAGGGCGGGCATTCCCGAAGGTGTAGTTCGCGTACTTCAAGGCGGTCCTGAAACAGGCAAAGCACTGTCTGCGCATCCCGGCATAGATGGCCTATTGTTTACTGGATCAGCCAATACCGGTGTGCAGCTTAACCGGCAATTTGCGATGCGTCCTGACAAGATATTGGCACTCGAAATGGGTGGTAACAATCCTATTATCGTATGGGATACCAGAGACATTCACAGCGCAGCGGTACTTGTCGTGCAATCGGCGTTTTTAAGTGCTGGGCAACGATGTACAGCTGCGAGACGTCTGATTGTGAAAGACGCGCTATATGATAGTGTTGTGTCAGAAGTAAAACGTCTGGCTGACCGCTTGGTAATCGGGGAGCCGCACGGCGAACCCCCGCCGTTTATGGGGCCGGTTATCGACAATAATGTCGCCGACATCCTGACCGAGAGCTTTGTCGCGCTGATGAGCCACGGTGGCCGCCCGATCAAGCATATGGCAAGGCCGGTTAAGGGGCGTCCTTTTCTGACACCTGGAATTATCGACGTAACCGAAATGGCCGAACGTCCTGATATTGAGCTTTTTGGACCCCTTTTACAAGTGGTGCGGGTTGCAGATTTTGAATTGGCTATTGATGAAGCAAATAATACGCGCTTTGGCCTGTCGGCATCGCTGATTGGCGGCACAGCCAACCAATATGATGAATTTTGGGCGAATAGCCGTGCAGGCATCGTCAACTGGAATGCGCCGACCAACGGGGCGTCATCGAACGCACCTTTTGGCGGAATCGGCCTTTCTGGCAATCACCGGCCTAGCGCATATTATGCAGCCGACTATTGTGCCTATCCTGTCGTTTCTTCGGAAAATGAAGTTCCCAAGGCGATGATCGGTATCGGCTTGAAAGATGATGAATATGTCGCAACCGAAGGCGGCGGGATTGCAAAATGAAGTTGGTCTAAAGCTTAGCTAGGGCATCGCAAAATTATCTTCATTTGCAACGCGGTTCAATAAACTGCATTTTGTACTCATGAAAACGGGTAAAGTCTCTCTTGTCGGTGCAGGGCCGGGCGATCCAGAATTGCTAACGCTAAAGGCTGCGCGCCTGATCGCGCAAGCCGAAGTTGTCGTGCATGACGGGTTGGTTGATGATGCGATCATGGCTATGGTCAATCCAGTGGCGCGATTGATATCGGTTGCGAAAAGCCGGTCAAAACATTCGGTGCCGCAGGACGGCATCAACGCTATTTTAATCACACAGGCACAGGCGGGGTATCAGGTTGTGCGCTTGAAGGGCGGCGACCCGTTCATTTTTGGACGCGGCGGTGAAGAAGTTGAGGCGTGTCGCGCGGCTGGTGTTGATGTTGAGGTTGTGCCCGGCGTTTCGGCGGCTCTGGGCTGTGCGGCGCAGGCCATGTTGCCTCTTACGCACCGCGACGCATCAAGTGCTGTCAGCTTTGTCGCAGGTCAGTGTAAGGGACTTACAGATCAGGATTGGTCGGGGCTTGCGGGCAAAGGCAGGACGCTCGTTATCTATATGGGCGTGGCCACTGCACATGATATTACCGAAAAGCTGATCGCCGATGGTGTATCGCCGGATATACCGGTTGCCGTAATGGAAAATGGCACGCGGCAAGGTTCGCGTGCGATGCGGACATTGCTCACCGATCTTGGTGATTTGATCGCGCGTGAAGATGTGCAGAGCCCGGCTATTATCGTCGTTGGCGAAGTTGTTCTGAAATCGGATGCGGAAGACAAAATCCGCACTTTTGCAAAAGAGGCGGAGAAACTGGTGTGAAATTACTTACCGGAAATGATTTGAAATCGGGGGCTGTTACCTGGTGGACAGGAAGCGATTGGTCGCTCCATATCGAAGATGCTGCCGATGTTGGCGAGCACGGCGAAGGCGTGCTTTCTGCCGAAGAAGGCGCGCGGCGCGTGAATGCGGCCTATGTCATTGAGGCCACTCAAACCCCTAAAGGCCCCCGCCCGGCGCATATCAAGGACCGAGTCCGTGCGCTTGGACCAACGGTGCGACCCGACCTGACATTAAAACCTGCCGACCCTCAAGCTGGCGAATGGGTGATCTGATATGTATAAATATGATAATTTTGATCAGGCTGTCGTTGACGCCCGCGTCGCTGAATTCCGCGACCAAGTGAACAGGCGTATGTCGGGTGACATGACCGAGGATCAGTTCAAGCCATTGCGTTTGATGAACGGCCTGTATTTGCAACTCCACGCGTACATGCTTCGTGTTGCTGTGCCTTACGGCACATTGGACAGTAAGCAGATGCATATGCTGGCCCATATCGCGCGTAAATATGACCGGGGCTACGGCCATTTCACCACACGGCAGAATATCCAGTATAACTGGATCAAGCTGGAGGAATGCGCAGACCTGCTGGAGGAGTTGGCGGGCGTTGAGATGCACGCGATCCAGACCAGCGGCAATTGCATACGTAACATTTCGTCGGATCAATATGCAGGTGCCGCCGCAGATGAAGTCGCCGACCCGCGCCCTTGGGCCGAATTGCTGCGGCAGTGGTCAACCTTCCATCCTGAATTCAGCTATCTGCCTCGCAAGTTCAAGATCGCTGTGATCGCTTCGCCCGAAGACCGCGCCGCGATGCGTTTGCATGATATCGGGATTGAGCTCGTCAAGAAGGACGGCGTTCTGGGAGGTCGCGTGTTTGTGGGCGGCGGCATGGGTCGCACACCGATGATCGCGCCGGAGATCAACCCGTTCGTTACAGCCGAGGATTTGCTGAGTTATATCGAGGCCTGTCTCCGCGTGTACAACCGCTATGGTCGACGCGATAATATCTACAAGGCGCGGATCAAAATCCTCGTTCACGAAATCGGTGCCGACGAATACCGCGCCCAAGTTGCAGAAGAGTATGCGCATGTGAAGACTCTTGGCATTGATCCGCCGCTTGCCGAATTCGAACGGATCAGCGCATTCTTCGCGCCTCCGGCATTTGAGAGCGTAAGCGATGACATTGACCGCAGCGACCCCGATTTCGCGGTCTGGCTCGATCAAAATGTGAAGCCGCACAAGCAATCCGGTTATGCTATCGTCAATATCAGCTTGAAGCCGATTGGCGGCATTCCGGGCGACGCGAGTGCCGACCAGATCGACATGATGGCCGATCTTGCAAAGGATTACAGCTTTGACGAACTGCGCGTCACCCATGCGCAGAATATCGTGTTGCCGCATGTCGCCAAGCGTGATCTGTATGCGGTGTGGCAGCGGCTGAACGACGCCGAACTCGCGAACGCCAATCTCGATCTCATCAGCGACATCATCGCCTGTCCGGGTCTGGATTATTGCAGTCTCGCCAATGCGCGCTCGATCCCTGTCGCACAGAAAATTGCAACGCGCTTTGCCGATATGGATCGCCAACGTGATCTGGGCGAATTGAAACTAAAGATCAGCGGCTGCATTAACGCCTGCGGCCATCACCATGCCGGGCACATCGGGATATTAGGTGTCGACCGGAAAGGTGTTGAAAATTATCAGCTAACTTTTGGTGGTTCTGGTGCCGAAGACGTCAGCATTGGTAAAATCATCGGTCCGGGCTTTGATGAAGACGGGGTCGTTGACGCCGTTGAAAAGGCAACCGAGGTCTATAAATCATTACGACAAGGTGAGGAGCGTTTCATCGATACCTATCGCCGCGTTGGCCTCGATCCATTTAAGGAGGCGATTTATGGTTGATTCATCTGTGTCCGGTTTGCAAGCGAACCGGTGGCCGCGCTACCGTGATGATGAGGTCAACGAACAGCCTTCGGTCACTTTGGATGCGTTTCTTGACCAGTCCAATGCAACCGCCGTCCGGTTGGAACCCGGTGATGATGCCCGTGCGCTCATCCCCTTTCTGGACCGGCTGGCATTGATCGAAGTCGCCTTTCCCAAATTCCGCGATGGGCGGGGCTATAGCTCGGCTCGTATCCTGCGTGAGGTGGGGTATACCGGCGAACTCCGTGCTCAGGGCGATGTCCTGATCGATCAAATTGCGTTCATGCGCCGGTGCGGCTTTGACAGTTTCGCGCCCGAAAGTGCCTTAAATCCGCAAGCCGTGGCGACAGCACTTTCGACATATGACCAATTCTATCAGGGTGCAGCCGATAAAGCGGTACCCGTTTGGAAATTACGCCATGGGTGAAATGGTCCGCATCCTTGACCGTATCGACACTGGTCCGCGTTATACAGAGGCCGATGCTGTTCGGCTGAACAACCTGTTCCGCGGACGCGATACAGCCGAGATGCTAAGCGTGTTGCTTAAAGAGAATATGCTGGGTGATGCAGCGATTGTGTCGAGCTTTGGTGCGGAAAGTGCGGTGCTGCTGCATTTGATTGCCAGCATTGATCCAAATGTGCCGGTGCTTTTCCTTGAAACGGGAAAGCATTTCCCCGAAACTCTGGCTTACCGCGATCTACTGGTAGAGCAGATGGGCCTTAAAAATCTGCGCAATATTAAGCCAGATACTGCACTGCTCGCAAAGCAAGACGAAACCGGCTTGCGCTGGTCTTATGACCCCGATGGCTGCTGCGAAATCCGCAAAGTCATCCCGCTCAAGGCTGCTCTCGCGCCGTTCGATGCGCAGTTTACTGGGCGCAAGGCGTTCCAGTCCACAACGCGGTCCGCACTTCCCCGGTTCGAGATTGAAGAAGGGCGTCTCAAGGTCAATCCGCTCGCTGATTGGGACAAGGCGCGTATTGAGGCTTATATGGCTGAACATGATTTACCCGCCCACCCCTTGGTTGCACAGGGTTACCCCTCTATCGGCTGCTCCCCGTGCACCAATATGGTCGCGCCGGGCGAAGACCCGCGCTCGGGTCGTTGGAAGGGTTGGGACAAGGTCGAATGCGGTATCCATACGTCGGTTGCGGGCGGTGATGACGGGGCCAATGATCCAATATTCTAGGGGGTTGGACCTTGACTGTGTTGGGGTTGGATTAATCTGTTCCCGAACGCTCTGAACGGAATACCGTGATCCGAATTAAAATCATTCTGCCCTAAATAATCATTGCAATCTAGGATTTGCCCTGTCAGCAATCTGCCACTTAATCGCTAACTTGTCTTGGCTATAGGTATCGTCATCAGCCCTTTAAAAAACGTAATAACGTCGTAACCTTCTGTAACCTTTCAGATGCGAGATATAAAAACTTTCATCACTCTGTGAGGGTTGATCGGTACAGATATCCTGCTCTAAATACTGTGCAATGTTGTTTGTTGTTGGCAGGGGTAAATTCATCGAAAAATGATCAAAAAATTCAATTGGATGGATTAACGTAAACACATCTAACAAAGGTATATTTGCATATGATAGTTTACCGGATAGTTTCTGTTATGCTTCCTGTTTTAGTTTTATTGACATGCCCGTTACAGGCACAAGACGCACCTAAAACAGTATCGCTTTCGACAGGTTCAGAATTGGCAACCTGGTCTATACCTTCGCCAAACCCGGCCCATAAAACTCCGGTAATTTTTCTCCACGGCGGCCCTGGAATGTATACGACCCAAGGCGCATTTGTGAAGGGCGAGCCGCTTCGCGCAGCTGGCTTTAATACCATTTACTTCGATCAGGCAGGCGGCGGGAAATCAAAACGTATCTCGGCCAAAGACTATACAATGGAACGTGCGGTTGCGGATTTGGAAGCGCTGCGCGTTGCATTGGGTCATGATAAAGTGATCCTTTGGGGCAGTTCCTATGGCGCAAGTCTGGGGACAATTTACGCCTCGCGTTATCCGACCCGTGTTGCTGGAATAATTCTAACATCGCCCGGTAGCTATCCCGGAACACATGCCAGTCATGATTATAAACCTACAAACCGGGATAAAGTGAAGCTTGGAAAAGCGCTTTCCTCTGCCGCAGGTAAAGTTGACCGCGAAGGTGCTGCTGCCGAATCCTCTCTGTCTCAAACAGAAGCTGGCAATTTGTTCGATGAGCTTGTCAACTCCGACTTGATGGGCGGGATGGTTTGCAAAGGTGCAATGATAAAGCCTCCGCCTCCTGGAACAGGTGGAAATTTATACGCCAACCGGTTGATCGCCAAAGACCTTGATAAAATCAAATTCAAGCCCGAAGGCACAATCAAAATCCCTGCTTTAATTATTAGGGGTGCGTGTGATTTCATTTCTGCAAAAAGCGCAAACAGTTTCGCAGTTTTGTTCAATACGAAGGTAACGGCTATTCCAGAAACAGGGCACGGCCTTTACGAAAACCGGGATGCTATCAACGCGGCGTTTTCAGATTTTGCAAAAGGAGCTCTATCCAAAGTCGAATAAAGCAAACTAAATCATTATGATTTATCAAAAAAATACGCTTGTACGTCCTTGGCAATGCGCGCCGGGCGCAAAGTTTCTGCATCAATACAGCACCAGCTGGATTTCACCTCTGCCAACACCTCTTCGCCGCGCTTAATGATCGTGTCATAAAATGACCTTGCGCCTTGCACGCGTTCCAACACGACGCTGGCGATTACATCATCGTCCAGAAATGCGGGTTTGCGATAGGTGATCTCATGCTTTAATGCGACCCACAGATATTTTGCCGCTGTTTCGGGCGGGGCAAGCTTGTTCCAATGCGCAAGGACCGCGTCCTGCACCCAATTTAGATATTTGGCATTATTCACATGACCCATGAAATCAATATCATCGGGGGTAATACCGATTATGTGCATATGGGGAAGTGCTGTTGTCATAATTGTCTAAATGGTGATTATGGCAGAATATGCAATAGTTATGCGGCAGAGGGATCAATGGTTGAAGTGTAGGTTATCTCAATCATATCCCGCATCGGCATAGCTATCATCGGCAAGATCGCTAAACTTGGTAATCTTTGCTTCGAACTTCAACCGTACCTTGCCGGTTGAGCCGTGCCGCTGTTTGGCCACGATCAGTTCGGACAAGCCGTGGATTTGCTCCATTTTTTCACGCCACGCGGTATAGGCCGCTTCATTGTCGGGCGCGGGTTGTTTCGCGGCCTCGTAATAATCCTCACGGTATACAAACCACACCATATCGGCGTCTTGTTCGATCGAACCGGATTCGCGTAAGTCCGACAGCTGCGGGCGTTTATCCTCGCGCTGTTCTACCGCACGGCTCAGCTGCGATAGCGCGATCACGGGCAGGCCCAGTTCCTTGGCCAGTGTTTTCAAGCCTCGGCTGATCTCGGAGATTTCGTTGACGCGGTTATCGTTTGATCCGCGCCCTGATCCTTGCAATAATTGCAGGTAATCAACAATGATAAGGCCAATGCCGTGCCGCCGCTGTAACCGACGTGCGCGGGTGCGCAGCGCCGCTATGGTAAGGGCCGGGGTGTCATCGATAAAGAGCGGCAATTCCTGCAATTCACGCGACGCGCGCGATAGCTCGCGGAAATCCTCACGACTGATTTTACCCATGCGCAGCAGTTCGGAACTGATCCCCGATTGTTCGGCAAGGATACGAGTTGCCAGCTGATCGGCGGACATTTCCAGGCTGAAAAACGCGACCTTTGCACCGACGCCTTTGTCCTCGGCAATTCCGTCTTCACGTTCACGCTGCCATCTTTGTGCGGCGTTAAAGGCTATGTTGGTAACGAGTGCTGTTTTGCCCATGCCCGGACGTCCTGCAAGGATGATAAGATCACTTTTATGCAGGCCGCCGACTTTAGTGTTGATGCTGTTTAATCCGGTTGTGATGCCAGATAGACTGCCACCCGATTGCAGCGCCTTTTCAACATTCTTGATCGCCTCGGTCGAAGCCATCAAAAAGCTTTTCATCGATCCGGTTTCGCCTTCGCCCTCGGCAACTTTATAAAGCGCGCTTTCGGCGGCTTCGATCTGGCCCTTGGGATCAACGGTTTCACTGGTGTCTAGCGCGTTATCAACCAGCGTCCGGCCGACTGTCACCAGTTCGCGCAGAAGCGCAAGGTCATAGATCTGCTGCGCAAAATCACGCGCGCCCAGCAATCCCGCGCCGTCAGCTGTCAGTTTGACCAGATAGCCCGGCCCCCCAAGTTCCTGCATCGATTCGTCGGCATCAAAAAACGGTTTGAGCGTAACCGGCGTAACCAGCATGTTCCGGTCGATCAACCGCAATATCTGGTCAAAGATCCGACCGTGCAGCGGCTCAAAAAAATGATCGGGCCGCAGCTTGATTGAAACATCCTCGATAATCCGGTTATCAATCAAGATCGCGCCCAGAAACGCCGCCTCAGCCTCAATATTGCGGGGCAGGCGTTGGGGTTCTGCTTCATTCGAAGCGGCAAGTCTGATCGGTTCGGCCATAGCGTCCTATCGAACAGCAAAGAGGTGACTGCAAGTGCGCAATATAAATAAGTACAAGGAACATATCTGTGAGTAGATTGTGGATAAAATGAGTAACTGTGCTTGCTCGATTTGATTGTCTAGCTATCACAGCAACATGTCTGATCCGCGCATCATCAAGGTCGAACTCGACGAAAGCACGATCCTGCG
This sequence comes from Sphingomonadales bacterium, assembly GCA_043760355.1. Taxonomy (GTDB): domain Bacteria; phylum Pseudomonadota; class Alphaproteobacteria; order Sphingomonadales; family Sphingomonadaceae; genus Sphingorhabdus_B. The sequence goes on along the minus strand of JAYUPC010000074.1, from coordinate 4,432 downwards.
GCGTAATGCCGATATCGAGCAGGAAAGGCGCGTGGCTATTTTTGATTTGATCGAGGATAATGTCTTCAAGGTGCTGCCACGTGAGGGGAGGGATACCGGCGACGACTATCACGGCCCTTACCAACTGAACTTGAGTGTAGAAGAAGGCCGGTTAATCTGGGACATTCGCCGCGAAGACGGAGTAGCTTTTGAGATGCTGATCCTTGGTCTTGGCCGGTTCCGCCGCATCGTCCGCGATTATTTTGCGATCTGCGACAGTTATTATCAGGCCATCCGCAAGGCGAGTGCAGCAGAGATTGAAACCATCGATATGGCACGGCGCGGCGTGCATAACGAAGCAGCCGAATTGCTGGTGGAGCGGTTGCAAGGCAAAGTAGAAGTTGATTTTGCCACAGCACGGCGATTGTTTACTTTGATTTGTGTTCTACACATCAAAGGCTAATGCAAGATCGATTCGATTTGGGGACGCAAGCAGGCAATGGCCGGCGATAAGAAGACATTTTTCAGATGGGGCGTAATTTCGCTCGCCGGACTGCTCGGGCTTTATGTTGTGTGGAGCACCATAAGCGGCTGGGCACCCTCAACCGGCGAATATCCTGTGCAAGGCGTTGTGGTGAGCGAGGCCAATGGCACACCGACATGGTCAACCCTTGGCGCAACCGGGGTTGATTTTGCTTATCTGACCGCAACCGATGGGGCGACACACCGCGATACCAGCTTTGAAAGCAATCTGGAGGGTGTGACACAGGCCGGCATACGTTACGGGGCGCTCCACCATTTTGATATCTGCCGATTGGCTTCCGATCAGGCTACTTTGTTTATCACCACTGTGCCGCGTTCGGAAAATGCTTTGCCCCCCGTGGTTCAGGTCGATTTTTCTGACACATGCAAAGGCCGCCCCAATCGCGGGCTTATCCTGTCTGAACTCGGCACCTTCATCAGCGAGATTGAGGCGCATAGCGGAAAACCCGCCGTCCTTCTGATAAGTAAGGATTTTGACCAGGAATACCAGGTTAGTAAATCCATCGACCGCACGGTTTGGGCAGAAAGTAATTGGTTCCTGCCCGATTATACTGCGCGCCCCTGGGTATTATGGACAGCCAATACGGCGCGGCGCATATCTGGGATTGACGGATCGGTGCGGTGGGCTGTGATGCGCAAATGAGTGCATCGGTGGACAGCTTGGTTGCGGCGGCGGTTACAGCTGCGGAACATGCCTATGCGCCGTATTCAAACTTTCATGTTGGTGCAGCTTTGTTGCTGGAAAACGGCGGGATTGTAACGGCGGCCAATTTTGAGAACGCCAGTTACGGCATGACGCTCTGTGCAGAGACTGTCGCGATTGCCAAAGCAAGCAGCGACGGTCAATTGCGCCAGATCGTGGCGATTGCGGTTGCCGGCGGACCCGAAGGCAGGATCGGCGGGGAGGCCATTACCCCGTGCGGGCGCTGTCGTCAGATTATCAAGGAAGTCGCTGACCTGACTGACCGCGACCTGCCGGTCTATTGCGTGCATAGTGGTGGCTATGATACGTACCTTCTGTCCGAACTTTTGCCCCATGGCTTTGGCCCGGCAAGCTTAAAATAGAAAGCATTCATGTCCATCCTCTCCGATATATGGATTCGCGAACAAGCGAACCGCACTGGCATGATCGAACCCTTTGTCGAGGCACAACGCCGCGACGGGTGTATCAGCTACGGTCTGTCCTCTTATGGCTATGATGCACGGGTTGCCGATGAGTTCAAGATTTTCACCAACGTAAACAGCTCTGTCGTTGATCCCAAGAATTTCGATCCTGACAGCTTTGTCGACCGCAAAACCGATGTCTGCGTTATCCCGCCGAACAGCTTTGCACTTGCCCGTACAGTTGAGTATTTCCGTGTGCCGCGTGATGTGCTGGTCATTTGTCTGGGCAAGAGCACGTATGCGCGGTGCGGGATCATCGTCAATGTTACTCCGCTGGAACCGGGATGGGAGGGGCATGTGACGCTGGAATTTTCCAACACCACGCCGCTCCCTGCAAAAATTTACGCCAATGAAGGCGCGTGCCAGTTCCTGTTTCTGAAAGGCGAACAGCCGTGCGAAACCAGCTATGCTGACCGGGCGGGAAAATATATGGGCCAGCGTGGGGTCACGTTGCCGAAATTGTAATGCGCGCCTATGCAATTGTCCGAACCACCATCGCACCCAAGGGAACTAAAATGCAACTGACGCAGTTTGTCGTAAAACCTTACAGGCAGATGCTGCAGGCGATGGCGGGCTGGCTCGCCAAAGCGCAGGCGCAATTGCCAATGGAAGAAGCCGAAGTGTTGTTGTCTGCGCGGCTCGCGCCCGATATGTTTCCGCTTGCTACGCAAATCCGGTTTACCTGTATTCAGGCGCAAGAAGCGGTATACCGGTTGCAGAATGCGTCATTCCCTCCGCATATGACGCAGTTACGTGCAGAAGCGCTAGGCGCAGGTGAGCAACCGGGCACATTTGCCGATGCAAACGCTTGGATCGAAAGCACCATAGCATTATTGGCCAGCGTGGCGCCCGACGCATTCGACGCCGATACAACAAAGCCATTAGCGCACGAATTGCCCAACGGCATGATCTTTGATTTTGCGAGTGAAGAATTTGTGCGCGACTGGTCGGCTGGGCAGTTTTACTTCCACTTAATGATCACCTACGCCATTCTGCGTAGCAACGGAGTGACACTGGGCAAGGCCGATTATATCCCGCATATGTTCACGCATTTGCGCCCCGGCACGATGCCAAAGGATTGATTTGCGAAGATTTACCCAGAAATTTTATTTTTAGGAGAGAACCATGCCAAAATCCCCCCGCGAATTTGCGATCATTGTTTACGGCGCCACTGGATATACCGGACGTCTTGTTGCTGAATATCTGTGCGGTCGCAAAGACGCGCCGAAATGGGCGATGGCGGGACGGAGCTTGGAAAAGCTGCAGGCGGTTCGTGACGAAATTGGCGCGCCTGCCGACACGCCGTTGGTAGTCGCCGATGCCAGTGATGCCGCATCCATCGACGCGATGGCAAAGCGCACCAATGTGATCCTGACCACCGTTGGCCCTTATCAGCTTTACGGCAATGAAGTGGTTGCGGCCTGTGTTGCCAACGGTACGGACTATACCGATCTGTGCGGGGAACCGGTATGGATGCGCTTCAAGATTGATGAACATGATGCTGCTGCCAAGGCATCGGGCGCGCGGATTTGTTTTTCGGCCGGTTTCGATTCAATTCCGTTCGATCTAGGTGTCTTCATGCTGCAAAAAGAATGTATTAGTCGGTTTGAAGCGCCTGCCCCTCGGGTAAAGGGCCGTGTCCGCGCTATGCAGGGTAAATTCTCTGGCGGCACAGCGGCCAGCTTGAAAGCGACAATGGCTGCGGCGGCCGTGGATAAACAAGTCATCGCCCATCTCGTTAATCCGTTCTGCCTTGTCCCCGGTTTCGAAGGCCCAGCCCAGCCAAGGGGCGACAAGCCTGAATATGATGAAACCTTGGGCAGTTGGGCAACTTACTTTGTCATGGCGCCGATCAATACCAAGAATGTCCACCGAACTAACGCCCTGCTCGGCCAACAATACGGCGCTGATTTTGTCTATGACGAGATGGTGTTGACGGGCCCAGGCGAACAGGGCGAGGCCATGGCCAAGCATGTTGCCAGCACCCCGATGATGGGGGGAGCAGACGATCCCAAGCCAGGCGAAGGTCCGACGAAAGAAGAACGCGAAAACGGCTTTTACGATGTGCTGTTCGTCGCCGAATATCCAGATGGCCGCACCGCACGGTTATCGGTCAAAGGGGACAAGGACCCCGGCTATGGCTCCACATCAAAAATGATCGCGGAAACCGCAATCGCTCTCTTTGATAGCGAGGGGCAGGGCGGTGTTACTTCGCCGGGAGCTGCACTTGGCCAGGCATTGGTGGACCGGCTGCAGGCTTATGCCGGGCTGACATTTACGGTTGAGGGGTGAGTGCGTAACCGGAGCAAGGGCTCACTCTTTCTCCAACGTGCATTGCAGCGGGTGTTGGTTCTTCATAGCGAAGTCCATCACCTGTGTAACCTTTGTTTCGGCAACTTCATAGGTAAACACGCCGCACACACCCACGCCTTTTTGATGAACGTGGAGCATCACACGTGTCGCCTGATCGGTGTCCATTTGAAAAAATCCTTTGAGGACATGGACGACAAATTCCATTGGCGTATAATCGTCGTTTAGCAACAGAACCTTGTAAAGGCTCGGCTTCTTGGTCTTTGGCCGCGTACGCGTACGCGTGGCAAGGCCAACACCCGGGCCAGTACCGGGCCTCCCGGTATTGCCAATATCATCAGGATCATTACTCATACTAATTTGCATATTGCTAAAATAGGACATGCTACGCGGCTTGCCAAGTGCAGATAACGGTTAATGCCGATAAATGGTATTT
>JAYUPC010000073.1:0-13895 GCA_043760355.1 Sphingomonadales bacterium | reverse complement strand
TGACATACGTTCACAATCTGCGTGGGTTGCAATCCCGCTTTCGCTTACCAAAAGCACGTCGTCCGGGACCATCGCCGCCAGCCGCTCGGTCGTGGACAGGTCAACGTCAAAGGTTTTCAGATTGCGGTTGTTGACACCGATCAGCTTTGATTTGAGGTGCGTCAGCGCCCTTTCCATCTCCGCCTCGTCATGCACCTCGACCAGCACATCCATCCCTTGCGAAAACGCCGCATCCTCAATCTCGATCATTGCTGTATCTGTAAGTGCAGCAACGATAACCAATATTGCATCCGCGCCCATCGCCCGCGCCTCGGCCACTTGCCACGGATCGACCATAAAATCCTTGCGCAATACGGGCAAGGTACAAGCGGCACGCGCCGCGATCAAATAATCCTCATGACCCTGAAAATAGAGCGTATCGGTTAGGACTGAAAGGCAAGCCGCACCGCCAGCTTCATACTCTTTGGCGTGGGCAGGCGGATCAAAATCGGCGCGGATAAGACCTTTGGAAGGACTTGCCTTCTTGATCTCGGCGATGAGCGCAAAGCCCGATGCTGCTTTAGCATAAAGCGCAGCGCGATAACCTCTAGGCGCGGTCTGTGAATGGGCAAGCCGGGTTAGGTCGGCAAGCGAAGTACGCGCCTTGCGGTCCCGGACTTCGCCGTATTTATGCGCACAGATTTCTTCCAGTTTATTCATCGACCCATTTCTCATTGATTTACGATCCAGCAACTTAACAGCGCTTTGGCAATGCCCTTATCAATGGCTTCGCCTGCATCTTCTATACCCTCTTGCAAGCTATCGGCTGCCTCCGCAACGACTAAGGCCGCAGCAGCATTGATAAGAACTGCATCGCGGTAAGCGCTAGTCTCCCCGTCTAGCAACCGCATCAACGCGGCTGCATTATAATGCGCGTCACCACCACGGATAGCGGTTAAAGGCTGACGTTTAAGGCCGACGTCTTCGGGGGTTATGCTTGAATAAGTTATCGTTTGGCCTTCGATCATCGCAATCCTGGTGGGGCCGGCGATAGATATCTCGTCCAGCCCTTCTTCGCCTGAAACTATCATCGCCTTTTCATAACCCAGTGCCTTCGCTGCTTGCGCATAAACGGGCAGGATATCAGGTCTCGCGACACCGATCAGCTGCCGTTTGACACCTGCGGGATTACATAATGGCCCGGTGAGATTGAAGATAGTCCGCCTCCCGATTGCCTTACGGATTGGTGCCAATGGGGCAAGTGCAAGATGATGCTTTTGCGCAAAGAAAAAACCAATGCCAATGTCGGCAAGCGTGCTTTCAGCGCTAAGCGCGGCTCTATCCAGATCGAGCCCTAACGCTTCAAGTGTGTCGGCTCCCCCGGCCATGGATGACGCGGCACGGTTGCCGTGTTTGGCGACAGGGACGTCGAGCGAGGCAACAACAATGGCAACGGCGGTGGAGACGTTCAGGCTATGCTGTCCGTCACCCCCTGTGCCGCATACGTCGATTGCATTATCTGGAGCGTTGGCCGGAATCATCCGCGCACGCATGGCGGTGACAGCTTCAATAATATCAGATGACGTCTCGCCGTGATCGGCCATTTCGATCAGGATATTCGCAATCTCGTCGCTGCTCAAATGACCATCAAGGATGTTTTGGAAAACAGTCATCCTCCAATACTACTTTCTCTCTCCGCGCCTCCGCGTCTCCGCGTGGAAATAAAAAAGATGTGTTCACGCGGAGACGCGGAGGTGCGGAGAGAGAGTAGTAAAGTCATGCCCGTTCTTTCACCGTCATTCCCGCCACGCGCATAAAGTTCGCCAGCATTGCATGGCCGTGTTCGGTGGCGATGCTTTCGGGGTGGAACTGGACGCCGTGGATGGGAAGTGTTGCATGGCGGAAACCCATTACGTGACCGTCATCACTCCTGGCGTTTACGATCAGCTCAGGCGGGATATCGTCGACGATCAGAGAGTGATACCGTGTCGCAAGAAAAGGGGAGGGCAGCCCGGCAAATAGTCCAGTGCCGTCATGTGTCACCTGCGAAGTCTTTCCATGCATCAATCCGCCGCGCACCACATTACCGCCGAAATGTTCGCCAATAGCTTGGTGGCCAAGGCATACGCCAAGCAAGGGTCGACCTGCATCCGCACAAGCCGCAACCAGTTCAAGGCTGACCCCGGCATCCTTGGGGGTCTTGGGGCCGGGCGAGATCAAGAACGCCTCTGCCCCTGACGTCATCGCTTGCCCCACAGATACGGCGTCATTGCGGACAACTTCTACCTCGGCCCCTAACTCCATCAGATAATGGACAAGGTTCCAAGTAAAGCTGTCATAATTGTCGATAACCAGGATCATGTTTGTGCTCTAGCGGCCCTGTCGTTTCGATACAACGAGCATTGGACCCAAAGGATATTTATGGTCATGGCGGCCCGTTGCGCCGTCCCATAGGCTGGAAACTTCGCCGTCAAGATAAAGCGCATTTGCGCATTTCAGGTTGTCGTGCATGAACCGCGCAAATTTACCAAGCGAAACTTCGGTGCTGCTGATGACAAAAATTACTGTATTGCTGCCGGTTACACAAACGCCGTTGCGGATATGGCGCGGTGTGCCATCGGGTGAAAACCGGCTGTTCACGACACCATCAATCACCAGCATCGGGCCGGACTGGGTCGCCCAAATGGGTGCCGTATCTGACTTTAGGGCGAACGCATCGGTTGTATTGATATGCGGTCCTGCGGCATCCATCCAGAATACGCCATTGGGTTTAAGGTAGAAATTTCCTGCGGCATCGCGCTGGTTTAACGGCGCGTACTGTTTGCCATTTTCAACATAGAGACCAATCGGTTTGCCTTGTTCATCATACATGCCTGCATTCATTGCAAAGACGACCCGTTTTGACGACTTGCCAAGAAATTTGGAGAGTTCTGCAAAATTGCGCACGGCCTTGCCGTCGCGTTTTAGGTTTGTAAGGCGGAAATCATGGCGCGCCGGATCATATGTGCAGATTACGTAATCCGCTGCTTCAAATGACTTTTGATCGCAGGCAGAGGGTACTGCATTCTGATATGCGTTCGTTTTTATCCAGCTTAACCAAACGGCCGAACCCAAAGCTGCCGCAATAAGGAAGGCGGCAAGAGCCTTGCCCTTCATTGACCATAGTCTTTCACTGTCCAAACTCAGACTCTCCGGTAACCTTGATCGCCTCCCGTGCTGCTGCGATCAAGGCCCCTGCTTTTGCCTCGCATTCGGCCTGTTCATAGGTCGGGTTGCTGTCTGCCACAATCCCGGCGCCTGCTTGTACGTGCATCATGCCGTCCTTGATAACGGCGGTTCGCAGCACGATGCAGCTGTCCATATCGCCATTCGGGCTGAAATAACCGACACCGCCAGCATAGGCTCCGCGGGTTTCGGGTTCGAGTTCGGCGATGATTTCGCAGGCGCGAACTTTGGGTGCGCCCGAAACTGTGCCAGCGGGGAACCCTGCGAAAAGCGCGTCGATGGCGTCCTTGCCACCCGCCAGTTTACCCACGACATTGGAGACGATGTGCATCACATGGCTGTAAAATTCGACCATGTAGCTGTCGGTGACGGTCACGCTGTCGGATGCAGCGACACGACCAACATCGTTGCGGCCAAGGTCTAGCAGCATCAGGTGTTCGGCGCGTTCCTTGGGATCGGCGAGCAAGGATGCGCGGTTTTCGGCGTCTTCAATCTCGCTCTTGCCGCGTTGGCGCGTTCCTGCAATCGGGCGAATGGTCACTTCACCGGCGCGAACGCGGACAAGGATTTCGGGGGATGATCCGATCAGCGCAAATCCGGGCAGGTCAAGGAAATACAGGAACGGTGACGGATTGATCCGGCGCAGCGATCGATACAAATCAATCGGAGGCAGCGTAAAAGGCGTAGTGAAACGTTGTGCCAAAACTACCTGAAAAATATCGCCTGCTTCGATATAGTCTTTTGCGCTGCGTACCATCTCATGATATTTTCCGGTCACGAGAACGGGCGTCAGGTTGATACTGGCAGGATCAGGCAGGGCACCGTCATTCTTTGTTTGCGGCAATGCTGCTGCTAACTTCCGCTCGCATTCGTCCAAGCGTTCTTCGGCCGCATCGATCGTTCGTGCAGCATCACCGTCCGCTGATGGCCAAACCGGTGCGCACAAGAACATCTCGTCCTTCAGCCGGTCAAAGACCAGAATAACTGTGGGGCGTACAAACAGCATATCGGGCAGTTCCAGCGGAGACTGGGTTGCGCGGGGCAGGGTTTCGACCAAGCCGATAGTTTCATATCCGAAATAGCCGACAAGGCAGGCTAATGCAGGAGGAAGTTCGCTTGGAATATCCATCCGGCACGCTTCGACAAGAGCACGCAGCGCATCAAGAGTAGCTTTTGGCTCAGGCTCGAACGCATCGCGATCATGCAACCAATTACGATTGATTTCAGCTTTCTCGCCCTGCGCCCGGAACATAAGGTCAGGGGCAAGCCCGATCAGGCTATGCCGCCCCCGCGTTTGTCCGCCTTCAACCGATTCCAGTATGAAATCACCGCGACCTGCTTCAAACAGCTTGAGTGCAGCAGATACTGGAGTTTCGGTATCCGCAATGCGCCGCCGCCAAACAAGCACTGTCTTACCAGAATTCAGGACATTGGCAGCATTGGCGCGTATTTGGGTTTGATCTATATCCACGCTGACATCGTACTCAGTTAATTGCCGCTGTCTTTTTTGGTCAAGCGTGCACGAAGCTCAGCTAAGGCCTTGTCATTTTTCTTTACGCCTACGTTGTTGGCAGCAGCAAGGATCAGCTGGGCTGCATATTCTTGACCCAGTACCGCCGATAACTCTGCCTTGCGAGCGGCGAGCATTTCGCTCTGGCCACTGGCGTTGCCTTTAATAATATCGGTAACCTGTACGATGAGCCATCCGCCGTTATTGGGGGCTTGCAATGTCTTGGCGCTGCCTTTTACCATTGAGAATAACAATGCAAGCGGCGGCGATAAGGGCTTACCATCCTGGTTCAATTCGGCGCGCGTACCTGAAACGCTCTGCATAGGCGGCAATCTGACGCCGAGCGCAGAAAGGGCTTCATTCATCGATTTGCCGCTGACGATTGCTTTGCGGACTTGTTCAGCAGCGGTCTTGGCCTTTTTTGAACCCTCGGCCAGTGCCCATTGTTGCACAACAATTTCTTTAACAGAGGCCAAAGGCGGCGGTGCTGCTTCTTCAAAATCGGCAATTGCAATCATTGCAAACTGTTTGCCCGGAACCAGCTCGATCAATTGCGCATCGCCCTCATGCTCCATCTGGAACGCGGCAGGCAAAATCGCCTTAAATTCAGCGACAGGGCGATAATCTTTATTCGCTGGATTGGCACCATTGGCGAGCAGTTTTGGTGAAGTTTCAACCTTCAACCCTTGTTGTTTTGCGATATCGGCGATTGTAGCACCGCCAGCAAATTCATCTTCAATTTCGCTCGTCAGATCAGCAATAGCTTGGCCTTGCTTTTGTATTGCGAGTGTTGCTGCAATCTCGGCAGAAACCGCTGGAAGCGGACGGGCGGCGACTTGCTTGATAGCGTCAACCTTTACAACATACCAACCAAGCCCGCCTTTGGCCGGCGGTGCAATGCCGCCTTGAGCAGTCCCAAATATGGCTTCTGCAACTGCTTTTGATGTATTGCTGGTTAGCGCCTCAATTGTGTTTGCCTTTGATGATGTAACAGCAAGGCCCGTTGAACCAGCCGCATTGGCAAGCGATCCACCTTGTAGCACTTTAGCAGCAAGCGCTTTGGCGGCTGCTTCGGTGGGGACAATGATCTGACTGATGTCACGGGTTTGTGATGCCGCATATTTTGCGGCGTTGGCTTTATAATAAGCCGCAATATTGGCATCAGTTGGTCTGGCGCGTTCGGCCACTATATTGCTGTCAAATATAGCATAGCTGATTGCCCGTTTTTCAGGGACAGTGAACTTTATCGCATTGGCTTTGTAATAGGTCGCCAACTCAGCATCCGTTGGCGGATTTTGCGGCAAGAATACGACCGAAGGAATAATGCCAAGCTGCCCGCTACGTTTTTCTAGCATCAATGACGCATAAGGCAGAACAACGCCGTCTGGCGCACCGGGACCACTAACGGTTGTTGGTAAAACCTGTTGCGCAAAAAGATTCTGTGTAAAGTCATCGCGCACCATTTTTTCGGTCAGCCCCAGTTGCCCGAGAAACGCCTTGAATGCTTTTTCGCTGAATTTGCCATCAAGACCGTTTGATCCGGGGAGTTTGCGGATTTCATAGTCAACGAGCCTTTTGCTAACTGCGATCCCGTATTTTTCACCAAACACAGCCAAGGCATAACGATTAATTAGCTGCTCTAACGTGGCATCAAGCCCGCCACTCTCGACAAAGCGGGCCATATCCAGCGTAGGGTTATTCTTACGTTCAGCTCGCAACCGATTTTCCAACGCCTGGTTGAATTCACCCAAAGTAACGGATTTACCGCCAACCTTAGCGACATTTCCGCCGCCAGTGCCACCAAAACTGCCTGAACCAGTAACATCCCCAAGCGCAAATCCGATGCCGATCAAGACAATAAAGCCCAACGCAAATATCGTACCAAAGCGTGAATTTATGATGGAGCGAATAAAACCAATCATATTAGTCCTGACTAATGCAAATATGAAGCAGGGTGACTGCTGAATTAAAGTCGCTTTAGGCGGCATATATGCAGCGATCAAGTGATCTTGGTAAGCGCGGCATATGATGCTAGCGGTACAATGCTCGCGTAAAACAACGGTATGACCAAAGTCAGGAAATAGAATGCCTAAGTTGATCGTCGGCAATTGGAAAATGAACGGGTTACGCAAAGATTTGGACGAGATTGCCGCGATTGCAACTTTGGCTGCGACATATGATGATGTCGATTATGGCCTATGCTTGCCCGCGACTTTATTATCATTAGCTACCGGCAGGTTTCCCGCCTTTCCGTTTGGCGGACAGGATTGCCACATGGTACAAACGGGCGCGCATACCGGGTGCGTATCAGCCGCAATGCTTTTTGATGTAGGCGCAAGGATGACGATTGTCGGCCACAGCGAACGCCGTGCGGCGCAGGGTGAGAGCGATGCCGATGTGCGCGGCAAGGCGCTGGCGGCTCGCGCTGCAGGATTGTCGGCCATTATCTGTGTCGGCGAAACCGAGGCGGCACGCGATGCAGGGCAGGCTGAAAGTGCGGTGCTTGGGCAACTCGCCGGATCGCTGCCTGATGACGCAGATGGCGACTGGGTAAGTGTGGCGTATGAACCTATATGGGCGATTGGAACGGGACGGGTTCCGACTGATCATGATGTTGCTGCCATGCACGCCGCGATTCGGAATGCGTTGGTTGCGCGATTTGGGGAGGAAAGCACGGCGATCCGCATACTCTATGGTGGCTCAATGAATGGCGACAACGCTGCTTCGTTGCTTGCCATTGCCAATGTAGATGGCGGCTTGATTGGCGGCGCGAGCCTGACTGTGGCTAAATTTGGTGGAATTTTGGCTGCCGCAGCGCCTGTGTGAGCGAATAGCTTGAAGAGTGCAGGCCCAATCGCTATGTGAGCCGTATAACAGCCTTAGGGCACATCTAGTTCGGAAAAATTCACATGGGCCTTTTTGATTTTATGATCGTCGTACAGGGGATCATTGCCGCCGCGTTGGTCGGGGTAATATTAATGCAGCAATCTGAAGGTGGCGGCCTTGGTATGGGGGGAAGCCCATCCGGCCTTATGTCTGCACGGGGTGCTGCCGATTTTCTGACACGGACAACGACAATATTGGCGACACTATTTGTTCTATTGTCGATCTCACTCGCCTTTCTTGCCGCCCGTCAAGGTAGCTCAAATGGCATTGACCAGTCGTTAAAGCGCGTTGAAGCTCCTGCTGTTCCAGGAACAGTTACTCCCGCTACTGCCGCTCCAGCTGCTGCAGCGGACAAGTCTGCTGTTCCGGCTAAAGCTCCAGCAGAAGTACCACTCGACAAATAATCTGCGTTCATTTGCAATTATAATCAAGGCGGAGGTTTTCTCCCTCCTTTTTTATTGTGTGAACGGACTTTGCCACTTTTGCACAAAAATATTTCGGCAAACCGGATTCGACTGCTTGCCAAGCACATCAAACAGGCCTTAAGCCTCTTCTCCCATGGCACGGTTTATATTTATCACCGGTGGCGTGGTCTCCTCGCTTGGTAAAGGTCTTATGGCAGCATCGCTCGCGGCGTTGTTGCAAGCACGCGGCTATCGTGTGCGGATTCGCAAATTCGATCCTTACCTCAATGTCGATCCCGGCACGATGTCGCCTTATCAGCACGGCGAAGTCTATGTGACCGATGACGGAGCCGAGACAGACCTTGATCTGGGGCATTATGAGCGCTTTACCGGCGTTTCCGCAAAGCAATCAGATAATGTCACCTCAGGCCGCATTTATCAGCAGATCATTACCCGTGAACGCCGCGGCGACTATCTGGGTGCAACTGTGCAGGTCATTCCGCACGTCACAGACGCGATCAAGGAATTTGCTAAAGCCGATACCGAAGATCTAGACTTTGTACTTTGCGAAATTGGCGGGACAGTTGGCGATATCGAATCATTGCCATTTATCGAGGCAATCCGGCAATTGCGCAACGAGCTGGGCCGTGAACAGAGCGTTTTTGTGCATGTTACGCTGGTTCCTTATATCGCGGCTGCGGGTGAATTAAAAACAAAGCCAACACAGCACAGCGTGCGCGAACTGACCGCACTTGGTGTGCAACCCGACATTCTTCTGTGCCGCTGTGAACATCCTTTGCCCGATAATGAACGCGCGAAAATCGCTTTGTTTTGTAATGTGCGTAAAGAAGCTGTCATCCCGGCACTTGATGCCAAATCTATTTACGGCGTTCCCTTGCAATATCATGCCGAGGGGCTTGATTATGAAGTACTTCGCGCTTTCGGGATTACTCCGGGCGTAGCACCTGACCTTCGGCGCTGGGATGATATTGTTGACCGTCAGCAAAACCCAGAAGGCGAAGTGACGATTGGCGTGGTCGGCAAATATGTTGGACTGCAGGATGCTTATAAATCACTCAACGAAGCGCTGGTCCATGGTGGTTTTGCCAATAAGGTGAAGGTGAATATCCAGTGGATTGACGCCGAATTATTTGAACAGGCCGACAGTGATATTGCGGCAAAGCTGGACCCGATGCACGCAATTCTGGTGCCTGGTGCCTTTGGCGAACGCGGTGCGGCTGGCAAAATTGAGGCTATACGGTTCGCCCGTGAACGCAATGTACCTTTCTTTGGAATTTGTTTCGGAATGCAAATGGCGTGTGTAGAGGGTGTTCGTAATCTTGTCGGTATTCCGCAAGCATCTTCGACCGAGTTCGGTCTGACAGACGAACCCGTTGTCGGTATTATCGAAGAATGGATGAGCCAAGAAGGCATACAGAAGCGGCAAAAGGGTGGCGATCTAGGCGGCACGATGCGACTTGGTGCGTATGATGCAACGCTTGCCGGGAACAGTCATGTTGCCGGTATTTATGGCAGCACACATATTTCTGAACGCCACCGCCATCGCTGGGAAGTAAACACAGCTTACCGAGAACGACTTGAAGAAAAGGGACTTATTTTTTCAGGCATGTCTCCTGATGGAACGTTGCCCGAGATTGTCGAGCGGCCTGATCATCCTTGGTTTATTGGTGTCCAGTTTCATCCGGAACTGAAATCACGGCCATTTGAACCGCACCCATTGTTTGCCAGCTTCATTGGTGCTGCGCTTCAATATAGTCGTCTGGTTTAAGACAAAAATATCACAGCTGCATAAATAAATTTACTATGTCGAATTTATGCAATCGTTACATAAACCGCGATGGTAACGAAATTGTTGTAAATTCATGTCACATTGATCATTGAGTTTGTAAATTCAGTTCATTGTGGTGTGGGCCCTATTGCGACCCGGGCTGGCATCACATGAAGGGGGCACAATATTGTGCCTGGGGCGGTCGGTACCCTCCGGCCGCCCCAAACTTATCTAAATATTTAGTTTATGCTGCTTTGCCGCCTTTTATAGGCGTATCATGATCGATAACGGTTGGCGACGTTGCCTCACCAATAGAAATTTTTCGCGGCTTGAGGGCATCGGGAATTTCACGGATGAGCGAAATACTGAGCAAACCGTCGGCCAAATCGGCAGACGTAACATGAATGTAATCGGCAAGTTGGAAACGCCGTTCAAAATTGCGGCTAGCGATTCCCATATGCAGGAAATCACGGTTATCATTACCTTGGGTATCTTTGCTGCCTGATACGATCAACATATTTTGCTGCGCTGTGATCTCGATCTCTTGCACTTTGAAGCCGGCAACGGCAACTGTCACAAGATATTCGTTTTCGGATGTCCGTTCTATGTTAAATGGCGGGTAATTTTCATTCTGTACTTGACGGCTTGAATTTTCGAGCAGGTCGAACAACCGGTCAAAACCGACGGTGTTGCGACGATAAGGAGTGAAATCAAAGCGGTGCATGTCAAATTCTCCTGTATGAGCAATCTGTTATATTCTGGAACCCGCTTACACGGCGTTCCAGTTTGGTAAATGAAGCCCGTAAACGGCGCTTCGTAAAAATAAATGGGTATTGGTCCAAAAAAAACAAGACCGCCTGAAATTAATCAGACGGCCTTATCAAAGCAGATGCTTTATTGAATGGCGGTTCCCAGCTTTTGCAAGGGATCTTCGCCATTCCCCCTGAACCATTGGCCGCGTGAAACCGACTAATTTGTTCTACAAATCTTGTTACGTCTCAGTAACGGCATTGCAAATTGTTAAAGAGTCAGTTTGACGCATTTTTGTAATATGTGGTTTTGCTGCAACAATGCGATGTTGCTTGCCAGTGAAAGCCTGCGCACCTAATAGCTGCTTAACACTCGCTTTTTCGGAAATTTAAGCCTTTATGTTCCTTTCACGCTATGAACGCATGGTGGCAAAACGTTATTTGTTACCTGGCAAAGGGGAGGGGTTCATCTTCCTGGTTGCCAGTATAAGTTTGGTTGCTGTTATGCTCGGAGTCGCGGCACTTATTATTGTGATGAGCGTCATGAACGGATTTCGTGCCGAGTTATTTGACAAGATCGTCGGGTTAAATGGCCACGCCGTGATTCAAGGCTATGGCGGCCGACTTGACGGGTGGCAGCAGATACTAGCGGATGCCCGCAAAACGCCGGGCGTTACCGAAGCTTCCCCGCTTATCGAACAACCACTGCTCGCCACACACGAAGGCCGGTTTGAAGCAGTATTGGTGCGCGGCATGCAGATGAAGGACATCTTTCGTAACGCATCGCTCAAGGGCAAAACAGTTGATGGTGATCTGCAAAACCTGATTCCAGGTGCTGGTACGGTTGCGCTTGGTTCGCGTTTGGCGCAGAATTTGGGAGTGCAAGTTGGGCAACGGGTTACCATTACTAACCCGAACGGCCGCACTACGCCGTTTGGTACAGTCCCTCGTGAGATTTCCTATGAAGTTGCGGCCATTTTTGAAATCGGTGTGTTTGATTATGATAAAGCCTTTGTTCTAATGCCAATGGAAGACGCGCAAACACTGTTATTGCTTGGTGACCAAATCGGCATGATCGAATTGAAAACTGATAACCCTGATCGTGTTACACAGATACTGGCTCCTTTGCTTCCTAAGCTGGAAAACAAGGGGCAGATTACCGATTGGAAGACTATGAATGCGTCGCTGTTCGAGGCGCTCGCTATTGAACGTGTGGCGATGTTTGTTGTGCTGTCGATTATAGTATTGGTTGCGGTCTTCAACATATTATCATCCCTAATCATGCTGGTACGCGCCAAAACACGCGATATAGCTATCTTAAGGACAATGGGTGCATCGCGCAGTTCTCTGCTCAGGATTTTCATGACGGTAGGCGTATTGATAGGAGTTGCCGGGATCGCTGCTGGTTTGCAGCTCGGGTTCTTCTTCCTCTATTTCCGGCAAGGGGTGGTGAATTTTATACAGGCAGTAACTGGTCAGAATTTGTGGGATCCATCGATCCGTTTCCTAACTGAATTACCATCGCGTACCGATCCGTTTGAGGTGCTTGCAATTGTTGCACTCGCGCTTTTATTCAGCTTCCTCGCCACATTATATCCAGCGTTCAAGGCGGCAAGCACCGATCCGGTTCAGGTCCTACGCTATGAGTAATTACATTGCTCAATTAATCGACGTTAAACGCAGTTTTGTGCAAGGCGATGTCACGATTGAAGTCCTGCGCGGGGTGAACCTGAATATAGCTCAGGGCGAATTGGTTGCGTTGCTCGGGCCTTCGGGAACCGGCAAATCGACTTTGCTACAGGCGTTAGGTTTACTGGAGGGCGGGTTTAGCGGTTCAATCAAGATCGATGACGAAGAAACACGCGATTTGGGGCCAGACAGGCATACGATAATCCGGCGCGATAAGCTTGGATTCGTATATCAATTCCATCATTTATTGCCCGATTTTAACGCGCTTGAAAACGTAACACTTCCGCAATTAATTGCAGGCGTTGAACCAGAACAGGCCATAAAGCGCGCAACCGAACTGCTGGGTGCTTTGGGGCTAGCAGAGCGACTGGAACATCGCCCATCGAAGCTGTCAGGTGGCGAGCAGCAGCGCGTTGCTGTCGCCCGCGCCCTTGCTAACAAACCGCGACTTGTGCTGGCCGATGAACCCACCGGCAATCTGGATGAACACACGGCCGATGTTGTTATCGGTGAATTTATGGCATTAGTGCGTGAACAGGGTACTGCGGCGGTTGTCGCCACGCATAATGAACGCCTCGCCGCCAAGATGGACCGCATCGTCCGCTTGCACGATGGCATATTGGAACAAGGATAAGACCATGTCTGTATATGAATATTCGACCAAACTTCCCGGCAATATCGAGCAATCGATGGCTGACCACAAAGGTAAAGTTCTGCTCGTCGTCAACACCGCGTCAAAATGCGGGTTCACGCCGCAATATGAGGGGTTGGAGAAGCTGTATGAAAAATACGGCGCGCAAGGGTTTGAGGTTCTTGCCTTTCCCTGCAACCAGTTTGGTGCGCAAGAACCCGGTGATGCCGAAGAAATCAAGAATTTCTGTACATTAACCTATGACGTCAGCTTCCCGTTAATGGCTAAGGTTGACGTCAATGGCGACAATGCCGACCCGCTATGGACTTATTTGAAGGGGCAGCAAGCCGGGTTAATGGGATCGCGCGGGATCAAATGGAATTTCACCAAGTTTCTGGTCGACCGTAAAGGCACCGTCGTTGCCCGGCACGGTCCGCAGGTAAAACCAGAAGCGCTTGCCAAGGATATTGAGCGGTTGTTGGTAGGGTGAACCCCACCCCTTCAACCCGCGATAACCCGCAGAATTGCCTCGAAGGTCACACTAAAGTCTCACCTGAATGATTTAGCGGAGCGTTACGCTAGTCTTTACCGCATTTACGTTCGCTGATTGCATGCCTAGACAGCGATAGGGCGGTTAACGATATTGAACGTGCATGCTTGCAGACGAAATCCTACATTACAAGGGGGAGGGTAGGTGCGGGTTAGCTGAATGGCGGCTAACGACAAGGTTTTGACCGTTTAGCTGGCTTTGCGTATCGGCCACTAACAGTCGTCCATTCACGCTTGACTTTATAATTAAATGGGTGCACGAAAAACCGTGGAAATCGAGTTCGATCCAGCCAAAGATGACATTAACCGCGCAAAACATGGCATGTCGCTGAATGCCGCTGCCAATTTTGACTGGGACACTGCGCTTGAACGCGAAGACGACCGATTTGACTATGGAGAAATACGGTTTGTGGCCATCGGATTGATAGATTCCCGCCTTTGCGTGTTGGCGTTCGCCGAGGGCTCCGATGAAGAATCCGTTCGT
>JAYUPC010000072.1:0-4842 GCA_043760355.1 Sphingomonadales bacterium | reverse complement strand
AAAAACCTGAATGGGTATGCAATGCGCACCCGTCGTTAGTTTTTCCATGAGGATAATCGCTTGCTCATGCCTTTCATGCTCTTCTTTTTGTTCTGCATATACCAATATATTAGTATCAATCGCGATCAACGCTCCGTTCGCTCTTCGTAAGTGAGGGGACCCTTCAATCCGGGAATACCCTCACGCATACTATCTAACAAACGTTCACGCGCTGCTCTAAATTCGGGATCATCCATTTTATTGACACGCTTTGCGCGTAACTCAACAATGGGTTTGCCATTGCGCGTAATCTCGATCACTTCGCCCGCTTCTGCACGCGCAATGGTTTTTGACAGATTTGCATTAAATTCCCGAATCGACATCATGCCCATGACTATGCTCCTATTACCTTCAATTGTTACAACATAGCATGATTGTTACAACTGTTGCAACATTGTGGGTTGGAAGAGTTATGTCGGCCGATTTAGCGCGCTTCGAGCCCCGCTGGCGGGGTTGTTTGCGGCACCACCTTCTTGCTCAACAACTTCAATTCATCTAGATCAATATCCGAATTGCACCTTTTGCCCCGCAACACGTCAATCTCTGCCTGCCGCTTCGTCAGATAATATTCGCGCATCGCGGCGTAAGGATTGTCGCTTTGTTGAACGCGGGTCAGGATTTCATCATTTTCAACCCGGTCATCCAGCGAGGACAGTGCGCCTTTGGTGATTGAGACCAAAGATTTGGCAAAGGGTTTGGGAAACGCGGTTGGTAAAATCGACAGGTCGGCAACCCGGCCGAGCAAATCACGCAAGCTGGTGGAACCGATGAGTGGCAGGAAAAGATAGGGTCCAGGGCCAACGCCGTAATAGCCCAGCGTATCGGCCAGCCCGTTCGAACGTCGCGGCAAGTTGAACGGCTTTTTCTTGGCGACGTCGATAATTCCCGCGACACCAAGTGTGGAATTGATCACAAAGCGCCCGGCGGTCTCAAATGCCTTGCCGATTTTGAGCTGTAAAAGGAAGTTCACAAAAACAATCGGTTCATCAAGATTGTTCAACACGTTATGCAGACCACGTCTAATCGGGCTGGGGACACCATCCTGATAGCCATGCGCAATCGGAGCAATCAGATTTTCGTCAACCGCCTGTACAACCGCAAATGACACTTCATTTACGGCCTCCGCAGGATCGCCGGGGGGCGGACCACGTTTGGCCGTGACAAGGATCTCGTCACCATCAACAGGAGGTAAATTGGCATCAGGAGGAGAAACGGCATCGGCATTTGCGGCATCAATCGCAACTCCCTCTTCAACCGCAGCTTTGTTCAACTGAAGATTGGTGGGGGAAGCAGCAAAATCCGGGACAGCAGATACCGGCGCGTTTGGATCACTTGCTAACTGGACTACATCCTTGCTGTCTGTACCCTTATTATTTGGTAGGGGATTAATGCTAGCTGGAGGAACAGTATCTGACAGCTGCAATTGCACCGTCTTTGGAATAATAACGACCTGTTCGGACGCCTGCGCCTGCGTGGCCGGAACAAGTTGGACAGTCGCCACTTTTTCCAGATCGGTCTGGCAGGTCGAGGTGCTGGCCAGCAGCACCGACGCAGCTACGTTAAAAAGGCTCAAGACTAAACTTTCTGCTATTATAAGGAAGGTTCTACGGCTTTTTGAACCGAAGGTTCGGCCAATTATTATTGATTATGCGATTTCGTATCACGTGAACATTTACGACAGATTTAAGGCAGTAAAATGGCAATAATCCTGAGTGAATATGACCTCGGGCTGTGCTGAACGACTTATCCGCGCTCCAATACCGCAATCAGTTTTTCGCCGTCTGCATCGTCATTATACACATGCGGTGTTACCCGCAGCAAACGTCCGCGAAGGGATACAAAAACACTTTCCGATGCGAGCGTATTCGTTAGCCCCTTGGGTACGTCTTCTGGAAAACCGAGCGACAGAAAATGCGGTGCCCGGATATCAAAGGCGGATGCCAAAAGGCCGATGGCTTGCGCAGCATCCGCAATTACTTGCGTCTTCTTGGCCAAAGTTGTGGCAATGGAATCAACACCCCATGCAAGCAGCATGTCGATGGCCGCCGTTGCCCCCATCAGTGCAGGGGTGTTTGACCGTTCCCCCATGTCAAAGCGCCGCGCACCGGGTTGAAAATCATCGCGGTAATCAACAAGCCGTGAAAAATCTTCTGATCCTGCGCGGTTGATCCAGCCAAATTCAATTGGCTGGCCATCATGATATTTGGGCGCAACATAAAGCATCCCGATGCTATATGGTCCCATCAACCATTTATAGCAGGCGCATACCATGAAGTCGGGCTGAACGGCCATAACGTCAAATGGCAACGCACCCAGTGATTGTGTAAGATCAAGCACCAGGGCGGCGCCCACAGCGCGACACGCTTTACCAACCGCGACCAGATCAACCAAGCCACCATCGGCCCAGTGGCAATTGGGGACGGCGACAATGGCGGTATCATTGTTAATTGCGGCCAGAACACTACCGGTCCACGCTGCGTCTGTTTCGCGGTGTACAGTAATGATCTCTGCGCCTGTTTGCGCGGCACGTTCACGCCAGACATAGAGGTTAGACGGAAACTGATCAGCCAGCACGATGATCTGCTGTCCGGTACGAAGCGGAAGATTGCGTGCGGCGATCGCAAGGCCGTAACTTACCGAGGGAACAATTGCGATGCTGTCCGCATTGCTCCCGCAAATTTGCGCTGCCCGCTCGCGAAATGCTTCTGCGGGCGTGAAGAAATCAGCAGGACGATAGGTCCAGGGCTGCTGCTTGAACACTGCACCTGCCGCAAAGGCCGCGCTCACGTCATGGGAGAACGGCGCCATATAGGCACAATTGAGATAATGCACCTCACGCGGCATGTTGAAACGGTGCCGCTGGTTGGGGATCAATTCCATCGCAGCTTATTGCGCGGGCGCTTGGCCCTGTGCTTGCATCTGTGCGTCTATCTGCGCCTGAATTTCTGGTGGCAATCCTTGCGGTGGTCCACCCGCGGGTGCCCCGGCAGGAGCACCGCCAGCAGCGCCGCCCTGCTTCTTCTGCATTTCCTGCATCTGTTTCTGCATTGCTTCAACCTCTACTTGCGATTTGAATTCAAGCAGTTCGACGTCAAAGATCAGCAATGCATTGGAAGGAAGGCCGGGTTGGCCAGTTTGCGGATTAACCGGTGGATTGGGGCCATAGCCAATGTCGCCCGGGATCCAAACGGTGTAATGGCCGCCGCGCTGCATCAATTTTAACGCTTCGGAAAAACCGGGAACTACGCCACCAACAGGCATTGCAGCCTGCGGGTTTTCATCAAACACTGTGCCGTCGCGCAGTGTGCCTTTATATTTGATGAGCACCACATCACTGTCGGTTGGCGATTTGCCTTCACCGCCGCGGAGTGTCTTCATCTGCAATCCCGATTTCGTGGCAACTACGCCGTCAACGGATTTATTTTTCGCCAGAAATCCGCCATTACTCTGATATTTAGTGCGTACTGCACTCGTTCCAAAATACGCGAGCGCAGCGGCAGCAAGAACCACCAAAGCGATCCCGATCCAATATTTTGTAAGCGAGCCCTTTTTGATCGGGTGAATTGGAACGGCGGTTACGGACATATGTGGTTTCCTGAAATCTTACCCAAAATTTTTGATTACCGTATTGTAGACGCGAAGTACGGACAAAAAAAGAGCGCCGTTAGAAGGCGCTCCTTTTTTATGCGTTTAGCGAAAAACTATTTCGCGCCATCACGTTCTTGTTGCTTACGCTCCATCTTACGGGCGCGACGAACAGCAGCAGCTTTTTCACGAGCGCGTTTTTCGGATGGCTTTTCGAAATGGCGACGCAATTTCATTTCGCGATACACGCCTTCACGCTGCAACTTTTTCTTCAGCGCGCGCAGGGCCTGATCAACATTATTATCGCGAACCATGATTTGCATAAAAAACTTCACTCCAGGCGATTCGGTATAAGCGGTTAAGAAAGCCGCCAAAACAAAGGGTTAAAACAAAAATCGCCGCAAGCAATCGCGGCGTGTTGAAGGCGCTCTAAACGTGGATCATATAAAATTCAAGAGGAAACACGCGGGTTTGCGTAGTACTTGCCTCTGCACCACATTCATTTCATAATGCAACGTAACACAGCAATAGGAGAAGTATATATGGCGACCCAGTTAAAAGCGAACAGCCCTTACAGCGAAGCTGAATGGACTGCACGTCAGGAGCTTGCCGCGTGTTACCGCATTTTTGCGATGATGGGCTGGGATGAACTGGTGTTCAATCATATAACGGTCAAAGTACCCGAACAAGACGGTGCTTTTCTGATCAATCCTTATGGCATGCATTTTGGCGAGATTACCGCGTCGAGCCTTATTAAGATCGATATCGATGGTAACAAGCTGGACATCGATAATCCCTGGGGCGTGAACAAGGCGGGTTTTGTCCAGCATAGCCTGTTCCACAAGACTCTGCCCGATGCGCATGCGATCATCCATACCCATACTACTGCGACAGTTGCTGTATGCTCGCTTGAGGGCGGATTACAGCCAGTGAATTTCTATGCCTGCAACTTTATCGGGCAACTTGCCTATCATGATTTCGAAGGCGTAACTGTGCGCGAAGAAGAGGGCGAGCGGCTTGTCAAGAACCTCGGTGACAAAAGGATACTGATGCTCAAGAACCACGGGCCGGTGGTGATGGGCAAGACTCTCACCGATGCGTTTATCAAATACTGGGCACTGCAACGTGCATGCGAACATCAAATGGCGACGCTGAGCATGGGGCCAGCAATTGCTGTCCCACCCGAAGTGATCGCTGTCCATCAGCGCGATTTATATA
>JAYUPC010000071.1:0-4846 GCA_043760355.1 Sphingomonadales bacterium | reverse complement strand
CGAAATCGCGTGCGATGAGCGCCCTTACCTTCTGTGCTTGCGTATAATAGGCATCGTAGAAACCGGCGCTCAGCACATAGGTGCCGATCATGATCCGCCTGCGCACTTCCTCGCCAAAACCGGCGGCGCGGGTGGCGGCGTACATGTCTTGCAGCCCTGCGCCTTCGGGCAAGTCGCGCAGGCCGTATCGCACGCCGTCATAGCGCGCGAGGTTGGACGAGGCTTCGGCGGGGGCGATGATATAGTATGCAGGCAGCGCATATTTGGTGTGTGGCAGGCTGATGTCGACGATTTCAGCGCCTGCATCCTTTAGCCACTTAATGCCGTTATCCCACATTGCGGCGATGTCTTCGTCAATGCCGTCCAAGCGGTATTCCTTGGGGATGCCGATCCTTTTGCCGCGCAGATCGCCCGACAGGCCAGCTTCCCATTGCGGCACCGGTAAATCGAGCGAGGTCGAATCCTTGGCATCATATCCCGCCATTGCCTCCAGCATGATCGCACAGTCGCGCACATCGCGTGCCATAGGTCCCGCCTGGTCAAGCGAGGACGCAAACGCGACAATCCCCCACCGTGAGCACCGGCCATAGGTCGGCTTGATGCCGGTAATGCCGGTAAAGGCCGCAGGCTGACGTATTGAACCGCCGGTATCTGTTCCGGTTGCGGCGGGGCAGAGCCGGGCCGAGACAGCCGAAGCTGAACCGCCCGACGAACCACCCGGAGCCAGAGCCGCATTGCC
Organism: Sphingomonadales bacterium; assembly: GCA_043760355.1. Classification (GTDB taxonomy): domain Bacteria; phylum Pseudomonadota; class Alphaproteobacteria; order Sphingomonadales; family Sphingomonadaceae; genus Sphingorhabdus_B. The sequence goes on along the minus strand of JAYUPC010000071.1, from coordinate 4,107 downwards.
GCCGTCATTCCTACGCCACGGAGAAATAACATTGCCGAAATAACTCGTCTCGTTCGACGATCCCATAGCGAACTGGTCCATGTTGAGCTTACCCAGCATCCCGGCACCAGCGGCCCATAATTTGCTAGACACGGTCGATTCATACTGCGGAACGAAGCCTTCGAGGATATGACTCGCTGCGGTTGTTTGCACGCCTTGGGTACAGAACAGATCTTTCATGCCAATCGGTACTCCGCCCATTTTGCCGAGCGGCTCACCGGCTGCGCGCTTGGCATCAGTTGCGGCAGCGGCATCCAAAGCTTTTTCCGGCGTTTCGACGATGAAGGCATTGAGCGCCTTTGCAGCGGCGACGTTTGCGTTGAACGCTGCGGCAACTTCAACAGCAGTGAATTCGCCAGAGGTGACACCATCTCTTATTGCGGCCACGCCGAGGTCTGTCAGTTTGGTCATAGCTCTACTCCGTCATGCTGAACTTGTTTCAGCATCCATCGTGCAACCAAGGCGGACCTAAGAAGGATGGATGGACCCTGAAACAAGTTCAGGGTGACGGGGAGATTAGGAGATACGCACATCATTCAATCACCTTGGGCACGCCAAAGAACGCCCCTTCCCTTGCCGGCGCATTAGCGAGCACCTTATCACGGATATCGCCGCCGGTCGCTTCACCGTTCGTCACAGCATCAATCCGCATTTCGGATTTCTTCGCGATCACCGAAGCCATCGGTTCAACACCGGTCACATCGACCTCACCCAATTGTTCAACCCAGGCAAGGATGCCATTCAGCTCCCCCCCCATTTTTTCGGCCTCAATATCGTCAATTGCAATGCGTGACAGCTTTGCAATTTTCTTCACGGTTTGAATATCTACACTCATGCTCCGCCGCTAGCATCGCGTTTGCCGCGCTTCAACGTAAAAAGCTTGGAATTTGGCGCAGCGCTCAGCTTGTGTTCAAAAATTCCGGTGCAAAATTATTCCAATCCGCTATTTGGTCGATAAATAAACTTTGGATTTCTATACTGTGGCTCGCAAATTCCTTTATATCGTTGCTGCGCTTATCACGCTGGTTATCTTAGGCGGGTTTGTGATACGGTTGTATGCGGATGAACTTACAAATCTGGCCTTTGTACCAACGGCAAAGTTTGAGAAGCAAGAGGCGCTGCAAACCAATATCTATGACGATGTGACCATGTGGTATTCGCGCGGCGGAGGAGCAGCGGATAATCCGACACGCTGGCAACCTGTTGGTGCGCCGGTGGATGAAGTCAGGGGATCGGCTGCCATATTCTTCGTGCATCCGACGTCATTCATATCTCGTGACAGGTGGAATGCAGCGCTTGATGATAAGGAAACTGCGGACCGCACCAGGATTTTTCTGCGCGGTTTGGCCTCTCCCTTTGCAAGTGCAGGAGAAATTTGGGCCCCGCGTTACCGGCAAGCTTCTATTGGTGCGTTTTTGACCGAAAAGCCGGAAGGGCAGCAGGCGCTGGATGCGGCGTATCAGGATGTGCTTTTATCCTTCGATACATTTATTGCGGCACAGCAAAAGGACCGCCCGATTATCATTGCCGGGCATAGCCAAGGTGCACGGCATTTGACCTATTTGTTGCGAGACCGGATAGCAGGCAAGAAACTCGCCAAGCGGATTGTTGCGGTTTATATTGTTGGCTGGCCAGTTTCGACCGAAGCAGATTTGCCCGCAATGGGGATTCCTGCTTGTTCTTCCCCCGATCAAACCGGGTGTGTTATTAGCTGGGAAAGCTTTGCCGAACCCGCCGATTATGCGCGCATTCAAAGGCTTTATGACACGACAACCGGATTAAACGGTCAGTTGCGCAAAGACACAAAGATCGTCTGCACAAATCCGTTGACCGGTGGTTTGGATGAACCCGCAGGAGCAGAAGCGAATTTGGGGACGCTCAAACCGAATACAGATCTAAGCCAAGGTGAGTTGGTCAAATCTGCAGTGCCTGCGCGATGTGATGAAAACGGCTTTCTCTTGATTGGCAATCCGCCCCAAATGGGGCCTTATGTCCTGCCGGGCAACAATTATCATGTGTATGATTATCCGTTATTCTGGGCCAATGTCCGTGCCGATGCATTATGGCGGTTGCAGAAGTTTTTGGCGAAGTGATTACAACCCTCGCGCCGGAATTCAGAGAGCATGTGCCTGCGGGCGGCGTGCTCATTGGGCTCGACCTCGGCACCAAAACTATCGGCACAGCCTTTTGTGATGCGGGATGGAACTATGCTTCACCATCCGGTTTGATCCGGCGTGCTAAATTTTCCAAGGACAAGGCGCTGCTGGTCGCCGCCATCGCCACCCGTCAAACAAAGGGTATCGTCATTGGGCTGCCCCTGAACCTCGACGGTAGCGAAAGCCCGCGTAGCCAATCCACCCGTTCCTTTGCGAAGAATATAGAGGATTTGGGATTGCCAATCCTGTTGTGGGACGAACGCTGGTCCACCCAAGCTGTCGAGCGCGCGATGATCGCAGCTGATGTCAGCCGCGCCAAACGCGCCGAACGGATCGATAGCGGCGCGGCGGCGTTCATATTACAGGGTGCGATTGATGCGCTTACCAGTTGATCTTTCAGGCACATGCCCCTAAGACACTGGCTTTAATGACATCTACATCAAACACCGCCGCCGACCGCTTTCCTGCTGGATCGGCCGCTTTTCCGCACAAGCATTTGCTCGGCATTGCAGGCCTTCAATCCTGGGAAATCCTGTATATCCTGCAAGAGGCTGAACATTGGGTCGCGCTCAACCGTTCCGGGGCGGCAAAGCATGACGACAGGCTATCCGGCCTCACCATCATCAATGCTTTTTTTGAAAATTCGACACGGACTTTGTTATCATTTGAAATCGCGGGCAAGCGGCTTGGCGCCGATGTCGTCAATATGCACGCGGCGCAATCGAGCATCAAAAAAGGCGAGACGCTGATCGATACTGCGATGACGCTCAACGCCATGCGTGCCGATGCTATTGTGATCCGGCATAACAGTTCGGGCGCGGTGCAGCTGATTTCGGGCAAGGTTGACTGTCCTGTGTTGAATGCGGGCGATGGCTCCCACGAACATCCCACACAGGCATTGCTGGATGCACTAACGATCCAGCGCCGCAAAGGGCGGATTGAAGGGCTGGCGGTTACGATATGCGGTGATGTGCTCCACAGCCGTGTAGCACGGTCAAACATGTTTTGCCTGACAACACTGGGCGCTCAGGTGCGGGTGGTTTCGCCGCCTGCATTGATGCCCGCAGGAATTGAGGCCTTTGGGGCGCAGACATATACGAATTTTGATGCAGCACTTGACGGCGCAGATGTTGTGATGATGCTGCGTTTACAGAATGAACGGATGCAAGGAGCATTTATTCCCTCGCCGCGTGAATATTTCCATCTCTACGGCTTGGATGACCGGCGGTTGGCGCTCGCGAAACCCGACGCGCTTATCATGCATCCGGGCCCTATGAACCGCGGTGTCGAGATTGCCAGCAACATTGCCGACCATGTCGAACGCTCTGCGATAACTGAACAGGTTGAAATGGGCGTCGCTGTCCGCATGGCTTGCCTCGACATATTGACCCGCAAAGCGCGCGGCCAGGAGGGTTGGGCATGAGCGGGATTAGTATATTAAACGGCCTAACGATTTTGCCAGACGAGGCAGTGCCGCAAGAATTGCATATACATATCGAAGATGGAGTTATTGCTTCGCTCGGTAAAGCAGCGCCTTTAGCCGAGCATTTGGATGCATCCGGGCTCATCGTTGCGCCTGGCATTATCGACCTCGGTGTATTTGCAACTGACAAACCAGCGTTCCGTTTTGGCGGCATAACCCGCGCGGCGCTGATGCCCGATCAGTCGCCTGTTCATGATGATCCGGCGACGATCCGCTATGCCGCTCTGAAGGGTAAACCCGATTTCTGGGTCCACCCGCTTGCGGCCGCCACCCGTGATCTGGACGGCGTGCATATGGGCGAAATTGCGCTGATGAAAAACGCCGGTGCGCTCGGCGTAGCAACCGGGCGGCGCCGGATCGCCGATAGCGGAAATATGCTGCGGATCATGCAGTATTGCGCGTCACTTGATCTGCCACTGTTTGTGCACA
>JAYUPC010000070.1:0-41647 GCA_043760355.1 Sphingomonadales bacterium | reverse complement strand
ACCGAAATCAAAGATAAGGATCAAGGCTGAGCTATGGCACTCGACATACTCATTGTAGATGACGAACAAGATATTCGTGACCTGGTTGCGGGTGTCTTGAGCGATGACGGATACGGCACACGAACAGCAGCAACCTCTGATGCGGCGCTTGCAGCGCTGGATGAGCGATTGCCTTCGCTGATCTTGCTAGACGTTTGGTTGCGTGGTTCTTCTATGGATGGATTGGAATTGCTTAAAGCCATTAAAAAGCGCGACAAGCATATTCCTGTCATAGTTTTTTCAGGACATGGCAATATTGATACAGCGGTTGCCGCGATTGCTTCGGGTGCGGTCGATTTCCTAGAAAAACCGTTTGAGGCAGAAAGGCTCTTGCATCTGGTTTCCAAAGCAACGGAGACTGAACGTCTGCGTCAGGAAAATGCTTCGTTAAAGGCTATGTTTGGCCATGCAGAGGAGCTTACCGGCACTTCAACGGCGATAAACAACGTTCGTGCAACACTCAAAAAAGTTGCTGCAACTGGAAGCCGTATGTTGATTACTGGCCCCGCGGGAGTTGGCAAAGAAGTCGCAGCTCGCTTGCTTCACAGTTGGAGCCCGCGAGCTGACTCGCCATTTATCTCGGTGAGCGCGGCACGATTATCATCCGACAGGTTTGAAGAGGAATTATTCGGTATTGAAGAGGCCGGTCAACTGGTTCAGGCTGGGATGTTGGAGCGGGCACATGGTGGCACAATATTCCTTGATGAAGTCGCCGATATGCCTTGGACAACACAGGCTAAAATCCTGCGTGTGTTAACCGATCAGAGCTTTGTTCGCGTTGGCGGTGATCGTCAAATCCGTGTAGATGTGCGCTTTGTATCGGCGACAGCACGTGATTTGAATGTTGAAATTGCAGCAGGTAAGTTCCGCGAGGACCTTTATTATCGCCTTAACGTTGTTCCGGTGGAAATTCCGCCGTTGACAGGCAGACGTGAAGACATACCAGAGCTTGCCAACCATTATGCCGCGCGTTTTTCTGTAGAAAACAGGATACCAGCTCCAACGATTTCAGAAGACGCAATGGCCGCACTACAGGCTTGTGAATGGCCGGGTAATGTTCGCCAGTTACGCAATATCATCGAACGGACGATCATATTGGCGCCGTCCAACCGGCTGAATAATATAGACGCAGATATGCTTCCTGCGGAGGTCATCAACAATTATGTTGGTACGCAAAGCAATGTAACATCGTTAATGGGTGCGCCTCTGCGTGAGGCACGCGAGGCGTTTGAGCGGGAATATTTGCATGTCCAGATTAAACGTTTTTCAGGAAATATATCCAAAACCGCCAATTTCGTCGGGATGGAGCGCTCAGCATTACACCGGAAACTAAAACTACTAGGTATATCGGTCCGTAAAGGTGGTGATACTGCTGCGGATGAAGACGAGTAATTTCAAGTTTGTGCTATTACACCCATTTCAAATAATTGCTCTTCGATAAAAGCTAGTGTATTTATCCATAGTCCAGAATGGTCTCCTTTCATACCAGTACCTATGGGCTGCCGTCTGACGGCATCAATGATAACAATAATTGGAAAAATATAATGACTGAAAAAAACAATGGATTGCAGGATTTATTTCTCAACGCTTTGCGTAAAACCAAAACACCTGTCACGATGTTCCTTGTAAAGGGCGTTAAATTACAAGGTGTTGTAACATGGTTTGATAATTTTTCGGTGCTTCTGCGTCGTGATGGCCAATCGCAATTGGTGTACAAGCATTCGATATCGACCATCATGCCGTCGCAATCGCCCGATATTGCAATTTTCGACGAAATGATGGCGCGAACAACCCGCAAGCCCGGACATCTGCAAGATGTATTTCTCTATGCAATGTCAGATAAGCGCGAATCCGTAACTACGTTTTTAGTGAACGGAGTTATGCTTCAGGGCGCGATTGCAGCATATGATCTGTTTTCGATCCTTTTGGAACGTGATGGCACTACACAATTAGTATATAAACATGCCGTATCGACCATCCAGCCTGCACATCCTGTGAACTTGGCTGACTATAATCAGGGCAATGACGAGGAAGCCGATTGAGCGGATTTGGACGCGAAAGCGAAGAAGAGTTTGCCCGTGGCGCTCGCGCGCTGATTATCTATCCCGATTTGGGCGGGCGTGGAAATAGTATGTCGCCAGAGGCCAGGCTTGAAGAAGCCAGGGGCCTTGCACTTGCTATTGGTTTGAATGTCGTTGAGGCACTCTATTACCGTGTGCGCAGCCCAAAGGCGGGAACACTGCTTGGTTCGGGACAAGTCGAAGAAATAACCGGGATTGTCCGTGATAACGAGATTGAGGTGCTCATTCTCGACAATAATCTGACGGCCATACAACAGCGTAATCTGGAAGATAAAATCGGTGTCAAAGTTATTGATCGCACCGGTTTGATACTTGAAATCTTTGGCGAACGTGCTGCCACTGCAGAAGGCCGTTTGCAGGTTGAACTTGCCCATCTGGATTATCAAGCCGGTCGATTAGTACGCAGTTGGACCCATTTGGAGCGCCAACGCGGCGGCTTCGGTTTCCTTGGTGGTCCAGGCGAAACCCAGATTGAAGCTGACAGGCGAATGATCCGCGACCGGATTGCCAAGCTGCGCCGTGATCTCGAAGATGTCAAGCGTACCCGGTCCCTGCACCGTGCCCGGCGAAGGCGCGCGCCTTGGCCAACAATTGCGTTGGTCGGCTATACCAATGCGGGGAAATCGACGCTGTTCAACCGGCTTACTAAATCCGATGTCATGGCGCAGGATATGTTGTTTGCGACGCTTGATCCCACGATGCGACAGATATCATTGCCGGGTGTCGAAAAGGCTATTTTATCGGATACGGTTGGCTTTGTTTCCGATCTACCTCCCCAATTGGTTGCTGCTTTTCGAGCTACATTGGAAGAAGTGACAACCGCCGATTTCATTGTCCATGTCCGCGATATTGCACATCCGGCGAGTGATGCACAACGTGACGATGTGCTCTCTATTATGGCTGATCTTGGTATAAACGGGGAGGGGAGTGATCCTACCCCCATTATAGAGTTGTGGAATAAAGCAGATTTGCTGGATGAAGAACAGCGTGCTTTGCTGGCTGGAAAAGCAGAGCGAAACAACAACACCTTATTGATTTCAGCCCAAAACGGGGAAGGGGTGGCAGCTTTTCTCGACTTACTTAGCCAGCGTATCGCAGCGGGTAATGAAGCAAGAGTGCTGACTTTAATGAGTGATGATGGCGCAGCTCTGGCGTGGCTTCACAATAAAGGCAGTATAAAAAAACTGTCCGAGAAGGACGGCGTGATAAATGTAGAAGCATCGCTTAACCGACAAAATTGGGGGCAGTTTGAAAAGCAGTTTAAGGCCTGATGAAGAGTTGACCATTCACAACACTCTCAAAAAAATTGTGGGCGCCCTCTAACTATAGATGCCCCTGATACGCAGAAAATCGTTCAAGTTCACACCCAAATCACTGTCCTTTTATAAACTGATTTGCATGCCAGGACAGCTATATGGGTAGATACCAATGTAACATATTTCATGGCAGTCAATATCCTACAATGCTATATCTATCATCCATTTATCATCTTAACAGACTGCCAGAGTAATTCTTTATCTTTCAAGGATAATGCCGAGAATTCCTGGCCTGCTCTATTTTCCATTTCCCGAAAGCGCCTCTCAAACTTTGCAGTACCCGCCTTTAAAGCTTGTTCCGCGTCTATTTCCAAATGACGGCATATATTGACAGTCGCAAAAAGCAGGTCGCCGATTTCTTCATATTGTTCTTGCGCGGTTTCGGCGCGATCAAGTTCGTCGATTTCTTCGCTTAACTTTGCTTTTGCGCCTTCTATATCTGGCCAGTCAAACCCAGTACGCGCTGCACGCTTCTGAATTTTTTGCGCGCGCAGCAAGGCAGGAAGGGCAATAGCCACGCCCGATAATGCACTATTATCGTTGTTTTTCTTGGTACGTTCAGCCGCTTTAATGGTTTCCCAATTAGAAACGACCGCATCTGCATCTGCTGCATCCATGCCGTCGAACACATGCGGATGCCGCCGAGTCATTTTTTCGCAGATGCCTTGAATCACATCTTCAAGTGTAAAATGTCCGGCTTCGGATGCCATTTGACTATGGAAAACAACTTGCAGGAGGAGGTCACCCAATTCATCCTTCAGGTCATCCATATCATTCCGCTCAATCGCATCAGCAACCTCATATGCTTCCTCGATTGTGTACGGCGCGATGCTGGCAAAATCCTGTTCAACATCCCACGGACAGCCGCTTTGCTTGTTTCGCAATCGTTCCATAATGTCAGCGAGGGGGGCAATGTCAGGAGCTTTCAAGTGATTTACCTTTGTTCGAGTGCATTTGAAAAGACACTCTTTTCAATTCATTTATTGGGTGAAACTTAATCGCATTTTGAGACCCTGCATAGACAGGGGCTGGTGCCGAGCATTTCCATTTTGCGCAGCGCCTCACATACCGTTTCATACCATCAATGCCATTAGATATGCTGCAATGCCAAGGTAACTTCCAAATGGGAAAGTGGTACGCGAGTGATTGGTTATTAAATTCACAATAAATATTGATATAAGTCCAATGGTACTGGCTATCAAAAGGGTCATCGGCAGAGCTTGCCACCCAAGCCAAATTCCCAAAGCACCGAACAGCTTAGGATCACCTGCACCCATCCCGTCGCGCTGCTGATATTTTTTGTAAGCTTGTCGAATTACCTCAAACGTCAAAAAACCTGCGGTCAGGCCCAGAAACCTGTCAAACCAATTGATGTCTGGAGTGAGCATCGGGGCGGTCAGCAACCCCATCGCCGCTAACAGCAAAACCAACCGGTTTGGCAGCCACAAATGCAGATAGTCCAGTATGATCAGGGGTAACAATAGCCAGCCAAAAACGGCGGCTGCGATTGCTTGGCTTTCGGGAAGGACCAGAACCGGAACAGCGCCGATTAATGCGGCAACCAATTCGATTGTGAAAGACATCATGCCGATTTTTTGGCCACATTTTCTGCACTTGCCTTTTAACCAAAGAAAAGAAAAGACGGGCAACATGTCATAGGCTGCTATTTGTTCGCTGCAGCGTTCACAGCGGGATCGGCCCGTTGCTATACTATCACCTTTTGGCCAGCGGCTGCAAAGGGCGGCGGTAAAGCTCCCCCAAATTGTTCCCAATAGGATCGATGAAACAAGCAAGAACCATCGGGGCAGCGCGAACAGTATGTCGCCAATACTATCATACAAACTGGTCAGAACTTGCCCTTTCGGACCATGCGATATCCGCCGGCCACGGACCTGAAACCGGCCAGTGCGAGTGGTACAGATTGTTCAGTGCGGTCGCCTTCTAGGAAAAAAGTCGCAACGAAAGACCCGTCTCCTGATACGCGGACGTCTACATGTTCCATCGCCGATTGGCTAAGCAGTGGAATAAGAAGCTGGGCCCCTTCGCACCGCGGTCTGGCTAGCAAGCCGTTGGACAGGGCAAGTCCAGGCATCGAACTGGTTAATGTCATGCGGATATTGCCACTGGCTTCTGCACAGCGCCCCGCGCTGAAGCGTACTGAAAAGTCTTGCAACTCAATATTTTCTGCGGGCAGCGGCGAAAATAACGAAACGATGGGTATATTAGCATTCATTTTGTCGATGGAAACGCCTCCTATCCGCCGCGTGAACGAACCGCTTATTCCCGGCGCAAATGGGGCATCCCCGCGCGCGAGCGAAATTTGTGCTTGCCCAAGCATCAATGGCAGGAAATGCAGACGGGCATTAACATCGCCAATCGGCAATTTGCCAATACGCAAATTGCGGACAGAGCCGTCCCAAATAATACCTTCAACTTTTTGCGCCGAAACGCCCTTACCGCCAACAATGGCTCGCAGTGGCATGAAGATTATCGCAGCAATAAACAGCGACATCGCAGCACATGTGAACAGTTGGCGGCGGGTCATTTTGCCACCTGCTGCAATTGAGCCTCAACAGTAATGCTGCTGTTTGGTCCGCTGCGTAATATGAGGCTTTGAACCCCAACACCTTGCGTTTCAAGTTCGGTCAGCCAAGCCAAAAACGCAGGTGCGCGCGCCCGTTCCATCCGCATTACCATCTGCCCTGGTAAAGCATTGGTCGATTTGACCAGGTCAAAGCCCTTTTCCGCAGCACCCTGAGTAACAATCAAACTGATATCGGCTTCTGCCCCTGTCCGAATGGAGGGCTTTCGCGCCAATGCAGTGTCGACCGTTGCTTCGATTCTGCCTCGACGCTGAACCGCATCGTCAAGCGCAATTTCCGCGTGGTCGATGGCCGAAAGGCAGGGTAGAATGATGCCGAACACCATCAGGACAAATGCTGAGAGCGAGCCAGCCACACTCACCAGCACCTGCTCGCGCCGGCTTAAGCCAAAATACCAGTCGCGAACGGCAGCCATCATGGCATCCTCATCGTTAGATCGACCAGAGTTGCACCGCTTTTGTCTTGTCTTGGCATTGCAGTAACGCGGTATCCATCTTGTTGTATGACAAGCAGCGCTTTATTAATGCTTTCGGCATTGGGGGCCGCCAGCACCACAGTCAAGATGCCGTCATTACTGAAGCGCATCTCACGTACTGAAACATTGGGTGCTATTTGTACAGCACGCCACAACCCCGAAGAAAGTGGCATGAAACGACCTTGTGTGAGGTTCTTTTGCTGCAACGCCCTGTCGAGCTGCGCTTCGGCTTGAGCGACGTCCTTAATGGATAGGTCAATCTTTTGCGCTGCGGCCAGAGCACGGCCATTTTCGGTGCTGGTGACACTCCAATATTTGGCCAATGTAACGAGAGCGAGCAAGGAGGTAACGGCAATCACTGAGCCGACAAGACGAACAATCCATTTTCGCTGATTTGCTGTCGCCCAAACTTTGTGCTCGCGTTTAGCAAACAAATCTTCCCGCAAGTTGACTAAGGGGCGATTGCTCGCTGCGAGCAGCATTTCACGAACTTCGTTCGCACCCATTTCTTCAACCTTAGCCTCGCCCACAAGTAAGTCCCGAAACACTGCTTCATCGGGGACGGCAAAACGCTCTCCGCAAAGCACCGTGAGGCCATCAAAGTCGGCTTTGGCTATATGTTCAGAGGACCCTGCAATGGCCAACCCAAAGGGAATAACGGTGTCGGGGTTCAGCCCGCGCGCAGCCAATCGGGAGAGGCCATCCTGCATAAGCGCGGGAGCTATCGTTGCCGTAACAACGATAGCTTGTTCAACATATCGTGCCACCGCATGAACTAAGCCAAGGGATTGCTCGGTGGCGCGAAGTTTGGCCACGCCCTCGGCCTGACGCGATTCGAGGTCTGGCAAGGACGACCAGATGCAGCGAGCATCATCTGGCGATACTACCGCCATCACCGTATCATCTTTCGCATCCGGAATAAATTCTGATAGCACCACGCCTTTCTGCCACTGGCCCTCCGCGATGCGCCAAACCATGGGGTCATCAGTGCCGGAAACCGGAAATCGGGTGATGACGAGTGTCATTCCTGTTCCCCCCAACTGCGCCACAATACACGTGCCGGCGCGGGCGAGCCGAGTATCATCGCCTCACCCTCCAGCGTTGTCTCGCCGAGCGACACTTTAGTGTCCAAGAAGAAATATTTGCTCGTCAGTTTTACCTGCTCCTGCACCGCTGCTGGCGGCTTCAACGCGGCCAATTCGGGTGCCTCCCAGAATCGAATGAGACTGCCATAGCCACTCGCTGGCCGCTTGGCGAGATAACTGCGCGCGGTCGCCGGGCTGAGCTTGTTTGGCGGGAATAGCATAACCAGCAGCGGTGCTTGTTCCGGCAACAAGGTATTGACGTTTAACGGCGATAACCCGGCTTCTGGTAATGCACAAATCCAGCCACGCAGCTTGGCATATATAACAGGGGTGACACCTTTTACCGCGCGCAATTCGCTGGGGTGCGTATATGGTCGATTGGCGGCAAGATAGGGCTTTGACGCGTTGCGATACGTATCGTCTTCTGCTCCCGATGACAGCGCCAGTGTGTCAGTATCGGCCCAATCCGCGGCGGACGCTGCTACCGGGCGGGCGATATTGTCGTTGATGCCAAGCACAACCATCAAAGAGATGAACTGATCCTGCCCAGTGGAATTCGCTCGATATGCGCCTTCGGCTTCGGTAACAAGGCTATTGAGGTTGAAGCAATTGCTGGCATCGGTAACCGTGGCAATTGCGGTGCCAACCGGGATCGGCAGGATTTGCTCTTTGCCAAGCCAACCACCTGCCAATGTGGTTTGTGCGGAGTCACGCGCAATCAGGTCTTCAATGCGCGCGGCTGCAATGCTTTCAGCGGCGTAGCTGAACATGCGGCCTTGCGCGAGCGCGTTACCGTTGCTCGACAATTTGCTCGACAGAGCTAGCCGGTCGAGCGTTGTCGCGGCGATCACAGCAAGCACCGCGACCATTAATAGGACTGACAACAAGGCCGCGCCGCGTTCGGATGGTTTAGGCGACATCAGCCTTCGGCCTTTTCGTCGATGGCTTTTGGCTTTGGGCGCGTTTGTGGGCCGACCAGAAACAGCATCCTTTGTTGTGGTTTGCCCCGGATCGTAAGTCGCAATTCTAAAGCGCGCGGAAGGGCAGTGGCGTCGGTAGCAGTCCAGTCGCGGCGCCACTCACCTTGTTCGTCTCGAAATTGTAAGCGGACAGCGCTGACATTTTCGACCAAAGTTGCAACATCGGAGGGCTCCGCACCGTCCAGCATCGGCCAGCTTACCCTTTTTAACGCATCGCCCTCTAAAGTATAGGCAACGCGCTGCAAACCTGCGCGGGGTGCTTCATCATAATTGGACCATCCGGCGCGAACAAAACCAAACAAGGCGCCAGGAACTGTCGTATCGCCCTCGGTAAAGGCAGGAACTGATCCGCCTGCCTGGTCCCTTACAGGACGCATGACAGCCTGCGCCAGATCGCCTTCCATTGTATTGTAAAGTCGGTTAGAACGCGAATAATCCTCAAGCCGCTTTTTAACTGCAATTTGCGTGTCGCTGCCCGATCGTAGCAACGTCACTCCCGCCACTGAAATCATAGCAAATATGGCCAATGCAACAAGCAGTTCGACCAGCGTAAAGCCAGCCTCCGAGGCGCTCTGATTGGTCACTGCTCGACTGGCCTAGCGATGGTCAATTGGGCTTTGCGCAGTGAAGCGTTGCCGGTGCCGATGACGGTGATGTTTATCCTCTGTAAGCGTGCATCGTCGGTTTTGCTAGCAGTTGATGTCCAGCGCCAGTTTAGGCCCCCATTTAGTTCATCGCCCTCAATCTCCCCCAAAACCGGCGGTGCAGGGTTGGACAGGATTTCAACCGCAACATTGCGTGCGACCTGCCAGGCGATGTTGCTGTCGCCCAGATTGGCGGTCGAGCGCACTGAATAGCCTTGTAATCGCACCATCGCCAACGCAGCTAGGCTGAAAATCGCAAGCGCCACCATTATCTCAATCATGGTGAAACCGTTACGTGGCGGTTTGAAATTATCGCGAAACACGCACATCCCCCGTTGCCGCGAGATTGACGGTCACCACAGTATTCCCCCGTTTAAGCACGATATTGGCTGCATTGGAGGGTAGGCCGGTACTGTCAAAGGCAACGCGCATATGCCTGACACCACCCATTTGAACGCTCGTCCCACGCCGCCATTCGCTGTTGGCAAACGGCGCTTGCAACAATGGCGTCCATGCACCTTTCGCTCGTGTTTCAAAGCCGTAGCCAGAAGGCCTCACCCACACAGCCATTGTCCGCGATTGCAGGATCGCAGAATCGCGCACTGCGGCAATACGCGCAGCCAACTGCTCGGCTTCGCCGCGTGCGCCGCGGTCGGGCGAACGGGCGGTCATTACCACGGCAGTGCTAGCAAGGCCGATGATGAAAATGACAACCATCAACTCCACCAGAGTGAACCCACGTTCGTGTTCAACAATATAGGTCAATGGTGGCAGCTTACTCGCTGTAAATATCCGCATTTTCATTCTCGCCGCCGGGTGCGCCATCGGCACCGAGCGAATATATGTCGAACGCGCCCTTACGGCCCGGATTACTATACTGATATGGCCGGTTCCAAGGGTCATTAGGTAGTTTTTTGATATAGCCTTCGGTTCGCGCGCCTACCGTTGTAGGCGGAGTAACAAGAGCTTGCAGGCCAGCACCCGCATCGGGATAGATAAGGTTGTCGAGCCGGAAGGTTTCCATTGCTTGCCCTAAGACCGCAATATCTGCCTTTGCTTTTTGCACCATCGCCTTGTCCTGATTGGGAAGCACATTTATCGCAACAATAGTAGTCAGCAGAGCTAGTATGAAAAGCGTCACCATCATTTCAACCAACGTAAAGCCATTACGTTTGGTTTTGGTCGTCTTAGTGCGGTACTTTGAAGGCGCACGTTGAGGGTCGGTGAACAGCTGAAATAGAATACGCAGCATTACTATAATCCCGTGAGATTTTGGAGTTGGAGGATAGGCAATAATATCGCCAATATGATGACAGCGACGACGCCGCCCATCACCACAATAATCAATGGTTCAAGCAAAGAGAGTGCAGTGCTTGTAAAATTGTCAAATTCGCGTTCGAGATATTCGGCGGCGCGTTCGAGCATAACGTCAAGTTGCCCCGCGCTCTCTCCGCTAGCGGTAAGGTAGACCAGCAAAGGCGGGAAGACGCCGCTTGCGCGCATGGCACCCGACAAACTCCCGCCGCTTCTTACCGCCTCAACAATATCGTCATTCGCGCCTGATAACACTTTGTTACGGATCGTACCGCCGGTGAGATGCAGACCTTCGAGCAATGGCAAGCGGCTTGCCACCATCGTCGCCAGTGTACGTGCCATACGGGCAGCATGGAGATTGCGTAGAAGCTTGCCAAGTAAAGGTAAGCGAAGCACCGTCCGGTCAACCGACAGCCGGAAAGCGGGCTGCTTTAATGCTTGTAGAAAGACCATCACCCCGAGAACCTTTGCGATCAATATTGCCCACCAGTAGCTCGCCAGAAATGCCGAAATGCCAATCACAATCCGGGTAATCAGCGGCAATTGTTGGTCGACATTGTCGAACTGCTCAACCACACGTGGCACGACCGAAACCATCAGGCCCATCACCACCAATATGGCGACTAACGAGAGGATCGCAGGATATGCGAGCGCGCCAATCAGCTTGCCGCGCATCTCCGCCTGACGTTCCAATAATGCCGCAAGCCGCTCTGCGATTAGCGGCAGCGTTCCAGCCCCTTCGCCTGCAGCGATCATCGCGCGGAAGAGTGCAGGGAAGCTAGCGCTTTCGCGGCGCATAGCTTCTGACAGACGCTGGCCCTCAACGACACCAGCATGCACTTGGCTCAATATATCCCGCACATGGGCCTGCTCGCTCTGACGGCTGATTGTGCGCAACGCTTCTTCGAGCGGACTGACCTGAACCAATGAGGAAAGTTGGCGCGTGAATAAAGTAAGCTGTTTTGTATTCAGCTTGCGCCGACGCATCTTAAGGTCAGCGAGGGCTGAACGCCGCGCTGGGGCAGCTTCGACCCGAACCACATAAAGCTTTCTCTGCAATAGTGTTTTACGCGCAACATCATCGTTGGCAGCAGCGATCCGACCGCGCTTTTCTCGTCCCTCTAGGTCGATCGCATGATAGGCAAAATCAGGCATCAACTATATCTTCGCGCCGTGAAATGCGGATTGCCTCTTCGGGTGTGGTATCGCCCGAGCGGACCAGTTTGCGGGCTGCAGCACTAAGATTGGGTTGATTTACAAAAGCATGCCGTGCCAAAATTGCTTCGTCGCCGCCGTCGCTAATCAAGCGCCGAATTGTGCTATCCACCCGAACTGCTTCGAACACACCGATCCGGCCTTGGAATCCTGTATTCTTGCATGCCTGACAGCCGACAGCCTTAAAAACGGCGGTACCTTTATCAAAACCCAATAGTGCCGCAGCGTTGCCGTCTGCTTGGACGCTTTGTCGGCAGACAGGGCACAATCGCCGAACCAGCCTTTGCGCAATGACAGCACGCAATGTGGACGCGAGCAGGAACGGTTCAACCTTCATGTCGCGCATTCGGGTAATAGCACCCAGCGCATCATTTGTATGCACCGTGGTTAGCACGAGGTGCCCAGTGAGCGCGGCCTGGACCGCAATGTCAGCAGTTTCGCGGTCCCGGATTTCGCCAACCATTACGACATCGGGGTCCTGCCGTAAGATAGCTCTCAGGCCGACGGCGAACGTCATGCCTACTTTGGCATTGACCTGCGTTTGGCCGATACCATCTACGGCATATTCTACCGGATCTTCTACGGTCAGGATATTGCGTGTACCGTCGTTTAATCTCTTCAATCCGGCATATAAAGTTGTTGTTTTGCCCGACCCAGTTGGTCCGGTGACAAGGATTATTCCATTCGGCTCGGCCAATGCCTCGCTCAATATTTTTAGTGTTTCATCCGACATGCCCAAAAGATCGAACGAGATGCCCGCATTCTCCTTGTCGAGAATACGCATTACAACACGTTCGCCCACACGGCTGGGCAGCGTCGACACGCGAACATCAACCAGCTTACCGCCGAGTGTTAGGCTGATACGCCCATCCTGAGGAATCCGGCGCTCAGCAATGTCGAGCCGCGCCATAACTTTGATCCGGCTAACCACAACTGGTGCGACATTGGCTGGCAGCCTTAGGCGTTCCTGTAACACGCCGTCGGCGCGCATCCGCACGACAAGGCCGGTTTCATAAGGCTCAACATGAATGTCGGACACGCCCTGCCGCACCGCTTCGGCAATGATGCCATTAATCAGGCGGATAACCGGTGCATCATCCGCGCTATCAAGCAGATCATCGGCAGAAGGTAACATATCCGACAACAAATCACTGTCGCTGGTACTAATCGACCCGGCCATTGCGGCCGCCGAACCGTCCATGGCATAATGGTCAGAGAGATAGCGGTCGAAAGTCGAATTGTCAGCGATTTCGACATCGAAAGGCATTGCCAGATACCTGCGCACTTCAAGAAGCATCAACGGATCAGCATGTTCGCGTAACGCCACGACCATTCGGTTATTGGTTTCATGACGAAGCACCACACCATGTGTTTTGGCAAAGGTATAAGGAAGATCAAGCAGCGGGGGTGTCGCAACCACGTTTACTTCGTCACTTGTGTCGGCGGACTCTGCCTCTAATCGTTCAGCTTCTCCGCGCCGGATAATCATTTCTCGCCGCTATCTGTCTTACCAGAGGGCACCTCTGTTATTTGCAATATTCCGCTATCTGTTGGGCGTTGCGATTGATTGGTTGTGCCTATCACACTATCATTGGGCTTAATATCTGGCGATACGGGTGGAACCGCACCCATATAATCGCGCAATAATTCATCAATACTTGGTTCGATGTCGGGATTTCGCGCAACCTGCATCTCGCGGACATAGTCGTAGCGGCGCGCCGTCATTTGGTCACCATCTTCGCGGCTTCGCAAGATTGTTGGCCGGATGAACACCATTAAATTGGTTTTGCTTCGGCTGCGGCTGCGCGATTTGAACAGTTCGCCGATAATCGGAATATCGCTCAACAACGGGATGCGTTCGATAGTGCGACGTTCATCATCGTTGAGCAAGCCGCCAATGGCAAGCAACTGCCCGTCCCCAACGGTGAGCGTGGTTTCAAATTCGCGCTTATTCAGGATAAGGTCGCTTGACCGTGACGAAACGGGGCCAGCAACACTTGACACTTCTTGTTTAAGGAACAGTTTTACATCGCCCTGCGCATTGACCTGCGGCGTAACCTCAAGCTTAATGCCGACCTCTTGCCGCTTGACCGTGCGGAATGCGTTTTCAAAATTTGCCGATAGCTGTTCGCCCGTGCTGACAGGCACTTCCTGCCCAACGAGAAACTTAGCCTTCTGGTTGTTGAGAGTTACGATATGCGGCGTCGCCAAAAGGTTGGACTCTGTATCGGAGGCTATTGCGTTAATGATCGTACCGAATATTGCATTCTTGCCAATATCAAGAGCAAAGCCACCAAAACCTCCCGTCGCACTTAGTATGGATGCAGCAGCAGCTTCTTGCAGACTGTCTCCTAGCGCACTGTTCGTAGAGGTCGTTGTTGTCGTGCCGTTAACCGTTGTTGTCGAACGCGTAAGCTGTTCAGCGCCGTACGCACCGCCAATCGTCAAAATATTGGGCGTAGCATTTGAATAATTGGTCGCGGCAAATGGCGCGTTCTTGCCACCTACCAAGAATTGAACGCCCAGTTTTTTGGCTGCTTCATTGCCAATTTCGACTACAATCGCTTCAACCAGCACTTGCTCAGGGCGTGTATCGAGTTGGCGAATAAGTTCGCCTAATGTGCGCTGCATTTCAGGATTGGCGGCGATGATAAGAGCGTTCGCGCCTTCGTATCGGGTGACAACAACCGGCCCGCGTCCGCCAATGCCGTTCATACCAGATGAAGACGAAGCGGCTACAATCGGAACCGGAACGCTTGTTGGAGCAGGCGTTCCGTTCGTAGGGGTTTGCGCAACCACGGGCAGATCGTTAGTTTGCGCAGCGCTATTTTGCCCACCGATAAGCGACTGCACTGTTTCCAACAAGGTCGCAGCGTTAGCGTGATTGAGCCAATAGACCCTGATTTCAGCGCCAGATTGTGCACGGGCGTCGAGCTGCTTTGCCATTGCGGCAAAGCGTGCAACCGATGTCGGATCACCACGTAGCGCAACTGCATTACTGCTATCGATGGCGACTACGCTGACCGGGGAACGCCCCCCTTCGCTGCCTCCTTGCCCTGCCAAGCCTTGCAAAGCGACCGCAATTTCCCGCGCACCTGCATTGTCAAGCGTGACAATCTGGGTTGCCGCAGAATCGCGGTCGATCTGACGGATAAGGTCTCGGATGCGGCGGATATTATCGGCATAATCGGCGACTACCAGACTGTTGGCATTGCGGTTTGCCGTCATCGAGCCTTCTCGACTGACCAATGGCCGCAGTGTTTCTACTGCCGATGCCGCATCTATGGAGCGTAATCGGAAAACTTCGGTCACAAACTGGCTCGGCGTTGCTGCCCGGCTGCCTACACGTGTGGGCTGGGTCGCGGCCCCGTCTGCTGGCTGGATGCGATAACCACCCCCACGCATTGGGATTGCGACAAGTCCATTTGCACGCAAGGTTGACAAAAACACCTCGAAATATTCAGAGCGTGACAAGGGCCGGTCAGTAACCACCGAAACCTTGCCAGTAACGCGGCCATCGACGATGAATGTCTGGCCAGTCACACGCGCTGCGTCTTGCACAAACGCCCTTATGTCAGCGTCGCGTACGTTCAAAGTCTGTTGCGCAGCCAGCGGCTCGGCAAAAATTAGCAGCGCACAGGCGAACATTAAGAGCGGGTTACGGATCACGGTTGTTCCAGATTCAATGCGATGGGGACCTTTGAACCGCCGCGTTCAACTTCAACGCTAAGGCGTGCTCCGGGCCGGAGCTGTGCTGCAATATCGGCGGCTGAAGATACCGGGCGGCCATTGACAGCAACCACAACGTCGCCAGCTTTAAATCCTGCGATGCGCAACATCGTACCATCATCGCGTGGTTGTAGAACAAGTCCAGTAACACGACCACTCTCGTTACGCGGCGCAAAGCCAATAGATTTTTGCAAGGTTTCGGAATTTAGACCGACATTACTTGTGGGCTGCGAAGGTGAGGGCGCATCTGCCGCAGTTACAGAATTCGGGCTAACTGTTACCGCTGGAACCGACTGATCTAAGTAAAGCGATTCCTTAACCCCTCCGCGTGACAATATGACATGATCGAATGCCACGGAATCTAACATCACGCCGGGCGCAGCTTCCTCGCCAACAGCAAAGCTATTTTGAACGCCATCCTCTCCCGCGATAATCGCTGAACCACCGCCTGAACTTTCATTTGCACGTATGCCAAATAGCTTCAGGTTTAACGAAGTCACATTTTCTGTTCCCGACGCCATTGCATTATTGCGGAAGAAAGGATCAAAACCTAAAAATAGCGCAACGCGGGCCGATGGCGGTACAATATTTACCGCCCGCGCTTGCCAATTTCCCAATGAACCCAAAGGCGTTGACACGGTCCAAAAAAGCCGCACAAACTGCATCGCCAACAAAATCGCGAGCATACCGATAAGCAAGCGAGCAAGCGGCACAGAGGTGACGCGATGCAATTGCAACCTTATCCTTTCCATCAACGAAATTGTCACTGCGGTCCCCGAATGATTCTGATTATGAGTGCAGATTTAAGACTAAGTTGTGACTCGCGAATGACACTAAAGTGACACTTTAGTGACGAATTACAATTGTGCGCTGATGGCCTCCAACAAAGAAACAACGGTGGCATCTCTATGCAGATATGCCACCGCAAGTTGGGGGGAATTGTCAAACTTCTAAAAGTTAAAGCTTAGGCTCGCGGAGGCGCTCATACCTGGGGCGTATTGATTATATAAAATCCTGTTATTGCCCGATTGCTGGAATTCGCGATACTTGGTCCGGGTAAGATTACGAAGCTCAAACTTCAGTTCTGCTTGCTGGCCCGCGACCTTTATACTTTGCCGTGCAACCAGATCGAGCCGGAAACCCGGGCGTTCAATGACATCGGGCTGTGGCGGTGTTCCGTTGATCCCGCGACTGGAAACTCGGTCGCTCGCGTAAGACAACAAAAAGGTTAACTGTGACAGTTTATCAGTATCTTCTATACCCACTTGCAGGTTGACGGTGTGGTCGGACTGACCGGTTAACGGTGCCCCATTTTGGAAATAGTCGGTTGCATTTGTCGAAAATGCGCCAAATACTGCTGTCGTGTCTCCTGGAGATACTTTCAACTCAGATTTTGTGTAGGTATAGTTTGCGACTACAACCAGACGGCGTGTTGCGAAAAAGCCACTATCGCTCATCGTACTAAGATCAAAATATTTCTGGACGTCAAACTCGGCTCCATACAATGAAGCCTCGGGTGCGTTGGCAAATGACGTGGTAAAATCATTAGTAACAAAAGCTTCAATGGGATTTTTGATTTTCTTGTAGAAAGCCGAAAAGGAGAAACGCTGCTCGTGCGCAAAATAATATTCGAAACGCGCCTCAGCGTTGTAGAGTTGACTGTCGACTAGCAGCGGGTTGCCGCGATAGGCGCGGTTTGTATCCGGATCAAAATAAGGCTGATTAATAAGTTCACGAAATTGCGGGCGCGCGATCGTTTTAGAACCGCTGAAACGCAATTTCATCTGGTCGGTAACATCAACAGTTAAAGTCGCGGCTGGCAGCCAATATTCGCGCAGCAAATTGGTCGCCGCACCCGATGCACCGGGCGCATTGAATACCTGGATCGGGACAACGTTCTGTTTGCCCTTTTCCCAACGAACACCCGCGTCGATGTTGATTTTTTCACCAATCTGGGCGTTGACTTTGCCATAAGCTGCCCATGTAAGCAGTTTTGCTTCAAAAGCTGGATTACCTTCATCGGCCTCTAGCAATGCAATCTTATAGAAATCTATGATCTGCGGCTGTAGCAAAAGGTCGGCGCGAAGTAACCCGACTCCGGATGGAAGACCGTTTGCGTCGTAGAAGAATTCACGCCGCGAACTGATACGATCTGTATTAGTATAGGCATTGCCGACCGTTATGCTGATATCAGGCATTAGCTTGTACGAAATGTCCACTCCACCAGACAAAAGTTCTTCAGTCAGTTTTGAGAATATGACCCGCGCATCGCCGCGCTGGCGATTGAGGATGTTGACAAAATATTGTCCCGTAGGATCAGACGCCGCATTGGTGCGGACATATTCGGTCGACAGCTCGTAAGGCGCATTACGCTGTGATTTGGCGTATGCGCCGCGTAGGTCGATATCCAGCTCAGGAGTGATCTCAAACTCGCCAACAAGTTGTGTGTCAACAAGCTGGCGTTCATACCATGCGGTTTTTTGGCGCATAATGTCAGAGGAAGTCTGATCTAGATTACCTAGACTTAGCCGCCCTTGCTTAATGGTGTCATGGATATAAAGGTTGGTCCAGCGCAGCTTGTTTTCTCCGAATTCGAAGCCAAAGCCAAGTAGGCCATTGACGACAATCCTCTGATCGGTGCTGACCTGCCGGAAATCTGAATCAAGGCTTGAAACATCTGCGCTTAACGAACGTTGCTGTATGGTATCACGGGTTGACCATTTGTTGCTATAACCACCACCGGCGATAACACCCAGTTGCGACGTGCCTACATCAAATGTCTTACCAGCGGAGAAAGAGAGTGAAGCGTTAGCAGGCAGTTTGGTGTCGCGTTGCAATATAGCGTTGCGTCCAGTGATAATGCCCTTGCCAACATCCTGCAAATTAACAGTACCCGAACTGAGACGATTGCCGCTTGCAAGAAACGCCGTAAGCCCTGGAGTAAGATTGCGGTTGTTGTTGGAATACCCCGTCCAATCACTTGAACTGCCAAAATAAGTATATCCCAGTTGCCCTGTTGTTTCGCCGTCACCAGAGACCCCGGCGCCGATTGTAAAGAACGGATCGCGTGGAGTGGCTTTTGTTGTCAGGTTAATAACGCCGCCGCCAAATTCACCGGGATAGTTGGCTGAATAGCTTTTCTGAACAAGCGAAGATGCAATAACTCCTGTTGGAAACAGGTCCAGAGGGACAACGCGCTTAAGCGGTTCAGGGCTGGGCAATGGTGAACCGTTGAGTAGCGCCAGTGAGTAACGATCACCCAGACCGCGCACATAAACATAACCGCTGCCTACTACGCTCAGACCGGCCACGCGGCCAAGTGCGCCAGCAATATTGCCTTCTCCGGTGCGCGCAATGTCGGCACTGGATAGCACTGAAACCACTTGGGGGGATGATTTTGCAATATTGCGGTCAACATATCCGCGCACAACAATGTCATCGCCGCCGGGAACCGATACTTCGGTTTCTTCTTCTACTGGAGCAGCTTCGTCACTTGGTGATGGAACAGCATCTTGTGGGATAGATGCATCCTTTGGCGAGCTGGCATCGGGCAGGGGGCTTTCCGAAGGTGCAGCAGCTGGCACAGGATCGGAGAGCGAACTCGGCGTCGTTTGTGCGAGCGCCATCGTCGGCGTGACCAGCGCAGTTGTAAAGAGCAGCAGGCAGGCGCGCCTGTAGGGCTTCAACATCAGAATTTCCTCATTTACTTATTGGAAAGGGTGAGGCGCCTTTTGTAGCGGAGCCCCACCCATATTGTAGTTCGCAGATCAGAACGTGGGCAGTGACGTGCAAAGGCCAGTTACACTGGTGCCTAAAGTGGCCGTGCCGCTATTACAGGTCCAGCCCGCATACCATGTGTCGTTCGCATCCTTGACCGCGCCGATATAGGTTGTGGCGGCAAAGAATGGGCTGAAGGTGGCCGGGTTGGAGGCGATAACAGCGGTCTCGTTGGCACCGTTTATAAACAGCGATGCAAAGCTGGATGTATATGCATCGGTGTTATTGTTAGCACCTGTTCCAAAGAATGTAGCTACCTGTGGCGCGGTGTAGCTGCCCGATCCTAGATATTTGGCAGCATTACACTGTAATGCAATCGAGCGTGCCGTTAGAGTTGCAGGGGTTGTACCCGAACCGTTCATGCGAATACATTCGTTGTTTGGCGTAGCTATAATACCGTTGATTAAAGTCGTGTCAGAATTGCCGCGGAACAATGTTGCCGCAAGATCGGCGGCTTCATTGTCTGGCGAACTTTGTGGCTGAAGACCCGTAAAGTTGGCGATCCGCATCGTACTGCGCGGGGTATCGGCTTCTGCCCCATTGCTGTCAAATTCCATCAGCGCATCACCACGACCTGCGCGTTGGGTTAACAGTGCGTATTGGATATTGGCTTGCGCTCCGGTATCTATGTCAATGCTGTCATCGTCGGCACCCGTTGCAACATAATATTGCATGTTGATCGCGCCACCAAAGAATTCGGCACCATCGTCAGAGCTGTTGTGCGACTGTAAATGATCGATAACCGTCCCGGTACCGATGCCTTCAGTCGTCAATGCCTGCAATTCACGGTTTGCCCCCAGGACAAAGCCGGAATAGCGGATCTGTACATAGCTCATCCGGCCCGCATTATAGGCGTTGTTGGTTCCGCCATAGCGTGCGAGATCGGCCGAACCTTCGGTGTCCCGTTCACAGGTATTCGCTGCTACTGTGCCTACATTACAATCGGTCGTCACACCGCGCCCCATAAGAACAACGCCGCCCCACTGACCTTGTGACGCATCGGTGTTGAAACCGGCGACATTATCCTGACTGGTCAAAATGATCGGAAGGGCAGCGGTCCCGACTGCCGAAATCTTGTTACCGCGGTTGACCGCGAGCCAGGATTGGCCGGTCGCACCATACAAAATAACACCTGGATCAATTGTTAGGGTGACATTAGTATCAGCAGTCAAAGACGTAGTACATCCGATTGTTGTCGATGTTACTGGTGCACCCACTGTTGGTGCGTTAAAGCCACCATCACAACCGACGTTTACGCGACCATTCATTGAATACAACAAGCCGGTAATTTTCGGCAATGTGCTTGACACACGAATAAGAGAAGGCAGCTGGCAAATTCGATAAGTACCTGTCGGACCTGTAATCGTACCTGCATTTGTCAGGCCTTGCGGATCCGCGATAGAAGGACAGGCACCCGCAGCACTTATTGTTGTCGGCGGAGGCGGGGGTGGAGGTGCAGGTGGAGGAACCGGGTTATTGATGGTGACGTTACCACCAGTGCCAGGTGATGCTATATCATCCGCGCCGCAGCCGGCGACGAGGGCGGCAGCAGCCGTTGCATAAACAATCCCGCGCAATTTTGGGTTAAACATTATGATTCTCCGCAACAAAAAAACTCGCCCGATTTCAGGCATGTGCAACGGTTAAGCGGAGAATCCTCAGAAACCCCACCCGTTGCCCGAAAAGTCATTAGGTTCAGTCTGTGACAGCGCTGTGATCATAGTATTGCAGTTGAAAGATAGTTATGCGTCAAAACTGTGACAATCACGGATATCCGTGCTGCAGCGCAACAGATACCTGTGCACAATATAAAAAGGCGGGCCATTAAGACCCGCCTAAGCGCCAGCCAGAGGGTGTCTGGCTAATTATGGTTGTTCAGATATTAACGCACAGCGATTTTTGATTGCAACCCTGCAAATGCTTGTCGTGCGGCTTCCTTGGAATTCATTACACGGCCATCGGCTAGTATAAGGTCAATTACATCGCGACTTTGCATAGCAGTAACGAAAAGCTTAGCTGCCGATGCAGTGCGCCCCGTGCGTGCATATGCCTGTCCGAGATTGATGAGCTTTGCTGGATCATGCCTGCTGACCTGCTCGCTTGTCAAAATCTGTGAAATTGCACGCTCATTATCACCTGACATCAGTGCATCATATCCAATTGAATCTCTTGGGTACCCGATTTCCCCCGTCGAGTCAGGGTGTGCATGCACGGTTCCAGCAGAAGATGCTGCAATCAACACACTGACAAAAAATAATTTCATGGCACGTCTCCTCAAGCAACATTTTATTATTACATTTTAATGACATTAAATGCAATATAATTGTAATATATTTGTCATTTTTTTAACAGCTGGTTAAACTGCAGTGCCCACAGCACTGCTGTCACCAAACATCTGTCAAATGGGTGATATAAGAATGTTGAATTGCTATCGAATTAGAGGCAGGACCTGTTAAATGCACCATCGAGGCGTTAAGATAGCCATTATATCAGAAGTAAATATCCGCCAATTGCTGCAAATAAGAACTATCACAAGCTTTAGATCGATAATATATATTATGTTAAATTACATTTCATATTATGGATCAAGGGTCATAATATCACCCTCAACTTTCCAGCTTTTGAGCATGTCCAAAAAGTTCATGCCAAGAACATTCATTTTGCCAAAGCTTTGCGACACGACGACATTGTGATCGCGTACGATCAGATCACCAATTCGTAGATCACCAACAACGCCTCGTTTGGCAAATGTTTGTCCGTTTGCGGTATCGAGCGCTACTGGAAAACCGTTCTTGTCAATTTCGACATTGGCAGCTTGTGCACTGTCAGAATTAATTGAAGTATACGTAGCTCCGCTATCAATCATGAAATCAGTGTCGATGCCGTTCACAGTTGCTCGAACTGAAAAATGTCCGTCATCACCGCGCGTGATCTGTACAGTGTTACCGACGGCTTTCTGATTGGCAGTACCACCCAAATCAGATTTCACCCGCTGCCAAACAGCTTTAATCTCTGGCCGGAAGCTAAAAATGACGAACAATCCGGAAAATATGGCGACCCACGCTAAGATCATTTTGATTGTCTGCCCCAATGGCAAGCGGCGTGCAGCCAGCGAGGATAAGAGCATCAAAATACAAACAACCCCCAAAATCAAGGAAGGGCCATTATCTGCGTTCATGGGAGTGCCTTAGCAAATAGAGTGTAGAAATTCTCTGAGGTCTGGGTGCGCAACGCATCCTCCCCTACCCCGCGCAATCCAGCGACAAAACGAGCTGTGTCAGCAACAAAGGCAGGTTCCCCTGTTTTACCGCGATGCGGTATCGGCGCTAGAAAAGGAGCATCGGTTTCAACAAGTAACCGGTCACTGGGAAGCCATTTGGCTACATCTTGTAAAGCAACAGCATTTTTGAATGTAACAATGCCGGATAGTGAAATATAAAAACCTAATTCCAGCGCTTTATGGGCAAATTCTGCACTTGCGGTAAAGCAATGGATAACGCCCGTAAACGCCCCCTTCCCCATTTCATCGGCTAGTATCTCTGCTGTATCTTCCTCTGCATCACGTGTGTGAACGATAATCGGCAAGCCGGTTTCGCGAGCCGCGGCGATGTGCGAACGAAAACTGATCCGCTGTTGATGGCGATCACTTTTGTCATAATAATAATCAAGGCCGGTTTCGCCGATAGCGATAACACGCGGATTTGCTGCGCGAGCGATCAATTTTGCGGCATCAATGTCGGGATGCGCATCGGCTTCATGCGGATGGATCCCGACCGATGCCCACACATCACGTTCCTGCTCTGCAAGACCAATAACCTCATCCCATTCGCTCTCCCGCGTTGAGATATTGAGCATAGCAGTGACGCCAGTTACGCGGGCACGTTCAAGCACAGCGGCTTGAACTTCGACAAGGCCCTTATAATTCAGGTGGCAGTGGGAATCGACAAGCATGATTAAATCTTCTCCGCGCCTCCGCGTCTCCGCGTGAACCAAAAAAAAGATATCCCACGCGGAGACGCGGAGGCGCGGAGATTGGTACTCATGACGCTGCATCCAAGGGCAGTTCCAACCGTGGAAAGATTGGTTTGGGTTCAGAGATGCAATGTTCCACATTCGCCAAATCACTATACCAAGCGGTATCCATCCAATCACCAAAGTTGCGATCTCTTAAAGGCATACCGATAAGGTCAAGAACAGCTATAGCGCCCGATGGAATTATTGGCGCAATTGCTTTAGCAAGGTTTGCAATGGCAACCACCAAGCAAGCAAGAACTGTGTTCATTCGGGCAGGATCAGTTTTGCGCAGCGCCCACGGCGCTTGTTCGTCAACATACGCATTGGCTGCATAAACTGCCCTGATCCAATTCTCGACACCACGATCAAGATGCAACAATTCAAATTCTATTTTAACATCTTCTAAATTCATAAGAAGCGAGAAAAAATCATGATCCGGGTCTTTGCCGTTGAAAGCAGGGTCCATATCTGGAAATTTTCCAACTGGTAATTGCCCGTTCAAATTCTTATAAATGAAACTCATTACTCGTTGAACAAGGTTACCAAAGCTGTTTGCCAAATCAGCATTCACTCTGGTTACAATGGCTTCCGCGCTATAGCTACCATCCTGTCCAAAGCTAACTTCGCGCAGTAGGAAGTACCGCAAAGCGTCCACGCCGTACAATTCCGCCAACTCCATCGGGTCAACAACATTGCCCAGTGACTTGGACATTTTCTCGCCGCGGCTGAGCAGAAAGCCGTGGCCGAATATCTGTTTGGGTAGCGGCAAGTCGGCAGACATCAGGAACGCTGGCCAGTATACGGCATGGAAGCGGACGATGTCCTTGCCGATAATATGTAGGTTTGCTGGCCAGAATGTGCTGAAATCGCTGTCCACATAAGTATAACCAAGGCCGCTTAAATAAGTCGTTAGCGCATCGACCCAGACGTACATCACATGATCGGGCGAACCCGGCACCTTAACGCCCCAGTCGAAACTGGTTCGCGAAACACTCAAATCACGCAAGCCACCCTCGACAAAGCGCATCACTTCATTGCGGCGGCTTTCGGGTTGGATGAATTCAGGATGTTCATTATAAAGCACCAGTAATTTGTCCTGATACTTGGACAGCCTGAAAAACCAGGTTTCTTCCACTGTCCATTCAACCGGCGTTCCTTGCGGAGAGAGCTTTTCATCCCCTTCTCCCCTAATCAGCTCTTTCTCGTCATAAAATGCTTCGTCGCGGACTGAATAATAGCCTTCATAGCGGTCCATATAGAGATCGCCACTGGCTTCCATCGCGCGCCACAAGGCTTGGCTGGCGGCGTGGTGCGCTGGCTCGCTGGTACGCATAAAATTTGTGTAAGAAATATTCAGTGTGTCGCACATTTCCCTGAAATAAGATGACATTTCATCTGCAAATTCCAAAGTCTCCCGACCTGCGGCACGTGCCGTTTGTACCATTTTTAAGCCGTGCTCATCCGTACCAGTAATGAAGCGCACATCTCGACCCATTAACCTCTGAAACCGCGCAATGGCATCGGTCGCTATTGCTTCATAAGCATGGCCGATATGGGGTTTGCCATTTGGGTAAGCGATTGCTGTGGTAATATAATAGGGATCGGACATTCAAAACTCGACAAGTAACGGGATAATTCCAGCTATCTATGCGTTTGTAGGGACGCCAGCAAGCTTCCCATTTGAAAAACGACGCTTTGTTTATCGAGTGTT
Source organism: Sphingomonadales bacterium (assembly GCA_043760355.1). Lineage (GTDB taxonomy): Bacteria > Pseudomonadota > Alphaproteobacteria > Sphingomonadales > Sphingomonadaceae > Sphingorhabdus_B. The sequence goes on along the minus strand of JAYUPC010000070.1, from coordinate 16,664 downwards.
AGGCCGATGGCGCGTGCAGCCAAGGCACTTGCCTGTTGATAGGCTTCAACTGCGGGTAACACAGACGCCGCATCGCGACTGCGGGCATGTTCGGCAATAACCTGAGGTGCACGGCGCAAAAACGCCTCATAGCGCGGCTGCGCGGCTTTTAGCGCGAGTTTATCGGCGAGCGCGCCGCGTGCCTGATTGCTGCGGTCACCGGTTTCGATGATCGATGCCATAAAGCTCTCTAGCTCGCCTAAATCAAGCCCTGCAAATTCGAGTGCTTGACCCGGTGCTCCTGCCCCCGCCGCAATCAAAGCACGAAGATTGGCATCGTCCAAATCTGGTTGCGCCGCACGTAAAGCAGTTGCCATATCCTCCTGCCCCAATGGTTCAAAACGCAGCATTTGGCAGCGTGAGCGAATTGTTGGCAGCAACCTGTCACTGGCATGGCTAACCAGCAGGAAATACGTTCCAACCGGCGGTTCTTCCAAACTTTTAAGCAAGGCGTTCGCGCCGCCACGCTCCATATCATCGGCAGCATCAATAATGACAGCGCGCTTGTCGGACATTCCCGGACGCTTGGTCAGAACAGATTGTAGTTTACGGATTTGATCGACGCCGATGCTGCGCTTCAATTCAGCGTCCCCGTCAACCTCTTCCCCTTCTTTGGGTTCTTCCTTGGGCAGGCGTTTGACAGTCAGAATATCGGGATGGGTATTATGCTCGATCAAGGTTGTATAGCGGCCATCAGGATCGACGAGTTTCCCCGCTACACTGCGTGCAAAGCTTGCTTTACCAAGTCCGCGCGGTCCAGCGAGTATCCAGCCATGGTGCAGTTTTCCGGCCTGCATTGCCGAAACAAAGCTACGCATATTTGCGTCGTGGCCGATAAAGTTGGTCATGCCAGCAAGTCAGCAATTTCAAAGAGCAAACGCTGCGTTACTTCAAATGCAGAACCACTTGCATCGACTAGACGAATCCGCACGGGGTCTTCAGCAGCAAAACGGCGAAAAGCGGCGGCAACATGTGCGTGGAAGTTAGCATCCCTCCCACCTATGCGATCGTGGATATTATCATCACGCGCAGCAGCACGCCTAGCTGCTTCATCACCAGGTAATTCGAGAACAAGCGTGCGGTCCGGCAAATATCCTTTGCTACCAATGCGGTGCAATGTCATGATGTCTTCATCGAACAGCCCGGAACCACCACCCTGATATGCTCGGCTGCTGTCGAGAAAGCGATCGCAAACTACCCATTTACCTTGTTCAATGGCCGGACGGATCAGACGTTCAACATGGTCACTACGTGCGGCGGCAAAGAGCAATGCTTCGGTTCGCGCTTCCCATCTGGCTTCGCTACCGCCGAGTAATAATTGCCTGATAACTTCGGCACCTTCGGTTCCGCCGGGTTCACGGGTCAGAATGACTTCATGGCCTTGTTTGCGGATTGCTTCGGCAAGCGCGACTATCTGCGTTGATTTGCCAACGCCCTCCCCGCCTTCAATCGATAGAAAACGACCTCGCTGTATCATGCGCCAAATACTGATTTCAGGCCATTCCATGCCTGGCCAAAGAATCCGGCGCGATCGACCGAAACACTCGCTAATAAAGGCGTGACCTGTTCGCTACCGTTTGCGAATTTCACGACTAGGCTAGCTACGGCGTCACCTTTTTTGAACGGCGCTTTTATGGGGCTATTGTAACGGACAAATACCTTATAATTTCTTTTTTCACCCACCGGAAATGTCACTGCCAAATTACGCGGAGCATATAAGCTAATGCTGCTTTGAGTTCCCAATTGCAATGGAACGGAGGCAATCAATGCACCCTTTTTGTACATTGGCTTGCTAACCCAATTATCAAATCCCCATTGCATGAATTGCGTCGATTCCTTGATACGGTTATTATAACTATCGAGACCAGCAACAACCATCATAATGCGCCTACCTGCTTGTTCAGCAGTACCAGTGAAGCAATAGCCTGCTTCATCTGTATGTCCGGTTTTTAGGCCATCGGCACCGACTATCTTACCAAGTAACGGATTACGGTCAGCCTGGGTTATATTGGCCCAACGAAACTCGGTTTGGCCATAAAACTTGCGGTAAAGCGCAGGATGATCGTTGATGGTGCGGACACCAAGTAGTGCAAGATCACGCGCGGTTGTTAGCGTCCGGCCCTCATCTGGCCAGCCATTGGGTGTTCCGAAATAGCTTTCCTTCATGCCCAGTTTCCTGGCCATCGCGTTCATGCGGTCAACAAAGCCAGCCTCGCTTCCGGCGATCCCTTCGGCCAATGATATTGCTGCGTCATTGCCCGAGACTGTGATGGTGCCGTGCAACAGATTTTCAACTGACACCTGCTCATTCGGGGCCAAGAACATAGTCGATCCGACATTGTTCCATTTCTTCCATGTATCAGGATTTACAGTAAATTTCTGATCAATCTTCAATTGCCCGCGCTTAATCATATCAAACACGATATAAACCGTCATCATTTTCGCCATTGAAGCAGGCGGAATTTTGCGGGTCGAATTTTTGTCGTAAAGCACCGCCCCCGATGACATATCAACCATATAAGCAATGGGAGCCGTACTTTCATATACAGGTTGCGCGGATGTTGTGTTGGCGGATAATAACGCCGACACAGAAATTAGAGTAATAAATATACGCATTATGAACCTGTTATCCGTCGAACGATGTAACACTGTCCGACAGATAACCGATCCAGCAGAATCGCTTTACTGTTTGAACAGCCTTGCTTGCGGATAGCCGCGTTGTTTGGCGGTGGCCAGCCCTCGTTGTGCCTCTTCTTCGCTGGCATACGGACCGTATTGCACACGGAATGTCCGGCCATCACCGCTGGTCGCAACACGAGCCCCCAGTTTACGTGCCAGAACGTTAGCACGATTACGGTCACTGAAAGCTGCGATTTGGACTATATAGCTACCGTTAGCCTGAACTGCTTCATCATTGCGTTCGATTATGACAGGCTTGCGCGCAGCAGGCGATGGTGTTGCTCCGGCTCCCTCACGAATGAAGCGGCCGTCGCTGCTATTGCCTGACGAGCTTGATACGGGCGAGCGGGAAACTGGTGGACGCGAAACAGATGGGCGCACAGTTGTTACCGGCACCGGCCCTGCATCTTGTGCAATTGACGAAGGCTTGGCCATCTTCGACAGCTTGTCACGTAAAACACGTAACAGCGACTCAGGTGTGTCAATCCGTGCAGCTGCTTGCGAACCGGCACGTAATACGGCACGTTCCTGTTCAGGCGGATTAACCTTGCGGACACGAACACCGGCAACACCCTGCTCTAATATCCCCAATTGCCGCGCTGCACCTTCTGAAAGATCAATCAAACGGTCATTGGCAAATGGGCCGCGGTCGTTAACACGGACCAGAATTGTGCGACCTGTGTCCAGCGCGGTCACCTCAACATAAGTCGGCATCGGCAGAGTTTTATGTGCTGCGGTAACACCGCTTGGCATGAACACTTCACCATTGGCAGTCGGGCGTCCAGCAAGCTCCTGCCCGTAAAAGCTGGCATAGCCTACATCATCATAGCTAACCACATCTTCGGGCGTGTAGGTTTTGTTCCCCACAACAAAAGGCGACCCCAGCTTTGATGGTTGATCGGGATTGGCCACCTGACCTTGCGAAGCCGACATCGGGCCTGATGCACTTTGCGGGCGGCCCTTGTCATTTACGCCGTCAAAACTACCACAAGACGTAAGTAATATGGTGCAAGCTGTTGCTCTACATAGTTTAAGTGCGTATTTCATTAGCTAGTAACCCCACAGACAATGCGTAAAAGTTGGAACAATTATAATCCAATATCACACGGTAGTTGCTACCAAGTAAATATCCTGTTTTTCCAACGCCATCTGGTTCGATAAGTGCAGCCATCATATCTTTCTTTGGCCAGAAACCACGCCCAGGCACAATTCCCAACTTTTTCCATTCTTCCATCGTTTTCCATTGGCTGTGACGCGCAAATACCCTCGCACAGCGCGGGGCAACTGTACGTGAACGGATTGCTTCACGGTTCAAGCTGGCTGGTACGTTGACCGCAAAACCCCATTCTTCGCCGCGTCGCCACCCTGCTTGCACAAAATAATTTGCAATAGAGGTCATTGCGTCGACTTCGCTCTTCCAGATATCGGCATAGCCATCACCGTCGCCATCGCGCGCTAATTTCAAATAAACCGAAGGCAAAAATTGCGGTTTACCAAGCGCCCCGGCCCAGCTGCCAGTCATCGCATATTGCGGAACACCACGGTCGATCATCTTTAGCGACGCAATCAGCTCAGCCTCAAATAATGTTCGCCTGCGTCCTTCATATGCCAAGGAGGCCAGCGCTTCGGGCGCGTTATAATTGCCCGTCACTGTCCCGTAATTGGTTTCATGACCATAGATCGCAATCATCATTTCTTCTGGAACACCGGTTTCGGCTTCGATCCGCGCTAGCAAAGGGCGCAGCTCGCCATATTTCGCCCTGCCCCGATTAATACGCGACGCATCAACATGCTTAATTTTATAGGGCGCGAAAGCAGGAACAGGGGCGTTGGGATTGGCTTCTGGTTGCGCGCGATCAAGCTGCACCACGCGTTCATTATAGTTGATTGAGGGCAGAACACGGTCAAGCGTTTTCGCGCTAACCCCTTGTTGAGCCGCGCGGATGCGCACTTCGGATAGATATTGGCGAAAACCGCTGACTTCGTTCTGCACTTGGGCAACGCTTCCTTGTGTCAGCAAAGCCGATCCAACAATAAGTGTAGCTGCAGTTGCCAATATCCGAATATGCTTAGAAACCACACCAAACCCCTCAAATTAAAACGCTTCATAGCACATCGCACATTGCAATGCGCGTGTGAATCCTCATCCGTCTGACGGGTAACTCATTCTATCGCAGTCCAGAAGCTGACTAATCGCTTGAATTCGTCTCACCCACGCTTTATGCGGCCTGCATTGCGGACAGGTGGCCGAGTGGTTTAAGGCAACGGTCTTGAAAACCGTCGTGGGTGGAAGCTCACCGTGGGTTCGAATCCCACCCTGTCCGCCAATGAGCTATTATTTCTCTTCGACCATCTTTGAACTCGCTTCGGAATTCTGGCTGAATGCGCTGGTAATTGAATCGACGATACCTTGCACCTCTTCATTGGCAAATTCATCTGCTTCTTTTGCCGATGAACCATATCCGCGCTCATTTTTTGCTATGATGTCATGATAAGCTGTACGCTCAACTGTACACGCAGTTTGGGCGGTCTTGTTGAAATCAGCAGCAGAATTTTTTGCGTCAATCGCCTTGTTATGTTCGCCGACCAAGCAATTGTTAAAAGCCTTGCGCGCCATATTCTGTGGATCGGCTTTTGCGGCCAACATGGCCATGATGATGACAAAACCTGTCTTAAACATAACGAACCCCCAGCTCTATTTGGTCATATAAGATATCATGATTAGGCAATATAACGCAATTGCATGAATATCGCCCGAACCATCCCCATTTTCAGATACTTATTCAATCAGCTTACCACCTTTTACAACCGCGTCGACCGACTCAAGTTCGCGCACATTGGTGAGCGGATCGCCATCGACCGCGATGATATCGGCGTAACGCCCAACCGCGATCGCGCCTACATCCTTCTCACGACCAAGCGCCTGTACGCCGTTGCGGGTTGCTGCCTGAATGGCCTCCATTGGGGTCATCCCGTATTCCACCATGTAACGGAACTGGCCGCCAACTTGGCCATGTGGCATAACACCGGCATCGGAACCAAACACCATTTTGACACCAGCTTTATGGCTTTTGCGAAAGTTATCGCGCTGCGCTTGTGCTATTTCCCGGTCTTTGCGCAGATTGTCCTCTAGCACACCGTTTTTCGCGCCCTCTGCCTGTGTGTAGTCTGTGTTGTAAATATCCATCGAGAACCAGACCGGCCGCGCACGGCCAACCGCAAGCTTGATACCTTCATCATCGACAAGGCTGGCATGTTCGATTGTATCAATACCGGCCTTGATCGAGGCCTTAATTCCGTCGGCACCGTGTGCATGCGCAGCCACACGTAGGCCCCAAAGATGTGCTTCATCGGCTATTGCGCGGAGTTCCGTTTCACTTAATTGCTGCTGCCCTGGTTCGGTATTGCGCGAGAACACACCGCCTGTCGCGCATACCTTGATGACCTCTGCGCCGTATTTGCGTTGCCGACGGACCTGATAGCGCAGCTCCTCCACACCGTCACCGATGCCTTCTTCCTTCTTTGCCTTTTCAAGGCTGGGCGGCAGAAAGGTAGAATCGCAATGCCCGCCCGTGGCACCCAGGGCATACCCCGCAGGAACAATACGCGGACCAACTGCATAACCATTATCGATTGCCTGTTTGAGGCCAATATCGTTGCGATTACCTGACCCGACATTGCGGACCGTGGTAAAACCGGCCTTTAACATGTCATGCGCGGCCTTAACCGCCGTCATTCCAAAAAAACTATCAGTGAATTCCAGCCCACGATAGCCGCCAATATCAGCGGGGCTATCAAGATGGACGTGCATGTCGATTAATCCAGGCAGGATCGTCTTACCGCCCAGGTTGATATGTTTGACGTCCGCGCCCCAGCGGATAACCCGTGCATCGGCAATGCCGGTTATACGACCGTTTTCGTCAACAAAGATCGCTGGGTTATCAACTACCTTACCCGTCAGAACATCAATCATATGATCGGCGGTGATGACAGTGGTTTGCGGTTTATCTTGTGCCGCAGCAAGAGCCGTATAGGCAAAGCATGCAAGTGCAGTACCCTTCATCAAGAGCCGCAGAATTGCTCGCAAGTTCACACCAATCATTGATAAAACTCCCTAATAATTTCATTGTGTTTCTGATGCCAAATTATGGCGATGTAGGACAGTGAAAAACGGCATTCACTCCAAAAACTCTTCCACATCGGGAATCCGGGTGAACGCGATTTTGGTACCGGAAAAACTGCGCCCCTGTGATGGCAACATCCCGATCAAGGCGCTATCCCGGCCAAAGCGGTGGTTGATCCTGTCAAGTGCATGGGACAGGCCATTCATCCGGGCGGGGTCCCGTTTTTTCGTGCGCATCAACGGTTCGGCATCAAAAACATCGAAGAGATCGGGCTGTACCAAATCCTGGTGCACCAATCCGTATAATACAACGGACAATTTTTTGACCTGCACCCCCCTATCCTTCGGGATCATCTGTTCCCAGAATAGCAGCAGCATGTCGAGGAAGGTCATGCTGTCCTGCGCGGGACGACATCTTTGCTCGGCGTGGACCCGGCGGCCATCCTCCAATCGGGCGGAAAACCCGAAAACAGTCGCGTAATATTCCATCCGCCGCAACCGGCTGCATGCTTTCATAGTTAGCCGCCGGGCGACATCAATGGCCAGATGCGGAGGACGCAACTCTGGTCCAAGCACATGGCTGTGGCCAAGGCTGCTGCGTTTGGTTTCCAGATCGGGCAGATCATATCCGCGCAGCAGATACCACATCCGCTCTCCCCATATGCTACCCCACACGCTACGCATTGTTCGCCGGTCAAGCTCCCAGAGGTCGGCCATCGAAGCTATGCCTGCCAGCTGCAAACGCTGTTCCATGTTGCGGCCAATGCCCGGCAAATCGCGCAATTCCAGTTTTATCAACCGCGTCTTGACGTCATCTGGCATCAAGATGGTCAATCCGTCTGGCTTCTCCAGATCGGTCGCTACTTTTGCGAGATATTTGTTCTCCGCAATACCAATCGAGCAGCGCACCCAAGGGCCAAGATTGGCGGCTAACCCGGACTTGATGGCAAGCCCGATTTGCCGTGCTGAATCGGGGCTTGCTTCGTTGCGCATTAATTCGGACGCCATTTCATCAATCGAGCAGACCGCACTAACCGGAATATGTCGGTTAATCTCGGCAATAGCGCGGTGGTGATAATCGACATAGGCCTCGTGCCGCGCCAAAACGCAAATCAGCTCCGGACATTTCTGCCTCGCTTCCCATATTGGCGTGCCAGTCTTAACACCAAATGCCTTTGCCTCGTAACTCGCCGCAATCGCGCAAGTGCTGTCGGTTTCCACCGGCACCACAGCAACCGGTTTCCCGCGTAAAGCGGGCTGCAACTGTTGTTCTACACTGGCGAAATAGCTGTTGAAATCAACATAGAGCCATTTGAGGGGGGACGACGGGAACATAGAATCAACCAAGCGGACCATCCGCAGCAGCATGTTATATGTTCTTTATTTGTTCTTGTTAAGCTCGATTATTTGAAGCCCCGTTTCTGCACACGAATTTGGATTATAGGTTTTAACAAAATATCAAATATGCAACGCTTTGCCATAGGCACTTAATACACTTTCGTGCATCATCTCGCTTAATGTCGGGTGCGCGAATACGGTATTCATGAAATCGATCTCAACCAGTTCAGCCGTTTTGCCCACGGTATAGCCCTGGATCAGCTCGGTTACTTCCGCGCCGATCATATGTGCGCCCAACAGCTCGCCGGTTTTGGCGTCGAACACGGTTTTGATGAAGCCCTCGGCCTCGCCGAGCGCGATGGCTTTGCCATTGCCAATAAATGGGAAATTGCCGACTTTCAGCTCATAGCCTGCCTCTTTGGCCTTTGCTTCGGTCAGGCCGACGCTGGCGATTTGCGGGTGGCAGTATGTACAGCCTGGAATGTTGAGCGGGTTCATCGCGTGCGGGTGGACGTCCTTATTGCCGAGTGACTGGGCAATAGCTTCAGCAGCAATTACGCCTTCATGACTGGCCTTGTGCGCGAGCCACGGTGGCGCAGTAATGTCACCAATGGCATAGATACCCGGCACATTGGTGCGGCACATCGGATCAGTTTTCAGGAAGCCCCTGTCTGTTTCAATCTTCAACGCCTCCAGCCCGATATTCTCGGTGTTCGGCACGATGCCGATGGCGACGATGCAGTGGCTAAATTCGGATGCAGTGACTTTGCCGTCCTTGCTCTTGATCTTTGCAGAGACACCGGTGGCGGTGGCTTTCAGCTCCTCGACCCCTGCCCCGGTCATGATCGTCATGCCTTGTTTGGTCAGCGATTTTTCGAGGAAAGTTGAGACATCGGCGTCCTCGACGGGCACGATGCGGTCGAGCATTTCGACAACTGTAACCTCGGCACCCATGTCGTTATAGAAACTGGCAAACTCGATCCCGATGGCACCCGACCCGATGACCAGCAACTTGGTCGGCATTTCAGGCGGCACCATTGCGTGACGATATGTCCAAATCCGCTTCCCATCCGCAGGCGCAAACGGCAGGTCACGGGCACGGGCACCGGTGGCAAGGATGATATTCTTCGCAGTCAGCGTCTCGACACCCTTATCACCCTTCACTTCAATCGTGTTCGCCGTGGTCAGCTTGCCGTCGCCCATATGGACGGTAATCTTGTTCTTCTTCATCAGATGGCCAATGCCCTGATTAAGCTGCTTGGCCACCCCGCGAGAGCGTTTGACCACCGCGTCGATGTCGGCGGTGATGCCAGTTGCAGTCAGCCCGTAATCCCCGGCATGTTGCATATAATGGAATATCTCGGCGGAGCGCAAAAGCGCCTTTGTCGGGATGCACCCCCAGTTAAGGCAGATACCGCCTAGAGTTTCGCGCTCGACAATAGCAGCTTTGAGGCCAAGCTGGGCCGCACGGATGGCAGCAACATAGCCACCGGGGCCGGAGCCGAGGACTATGAGGTCGTAATTTTCAGGCATGGTTTGCACTTTCTAACCCCTCTGCCTTTGCGGGAGAGGGAGGGAGCCGCAAAGCGGCGGAAGGGAGAGGGGGTGAGGTCAAAGCAAACAAGATTGCTTCAGCCACAGCCCCAGTTTTTTTCAGCGCATCGCTGTTCCAGAAACGGATGACCTTAAACCCTTGGCTTTCGAGATAAGCATCGCGCTTTTCGTCATATTTGTTGTCGGCATGTTGCGAACCATCAGCTTCGACAATCACCCGATGTTCGAAATTAACAAAATCGGCGATGTACCAATCGAGTATGACCTGACGTTTGAATTTATAGCCAGACAAGCGCTTGTTGCGCAGAATTGTCCAAAGCCGTTTTTCCGCATCTGTCGGGTTTGCGCGCATCCATTTTGCACGCTGCAGAAGTTCTATGCGTGAGGGCTGAGGCGCTCTCCCGCTGCGACTAAGCAGTAAACCGCCAAGTCTCACTCCCTCTCCCGCAAGGGGAGAGGGGTTATACGCTCCATTTGTCATTCCTCTCCCCCTGCGGGAGAGGATACCAAAGCCTTGGCAACTTGTTGCTTAGGCGACGTTGGAGAGGGGTTACGAGTGTCGGCGAGCATCATGGCTATCTCGCCAATCGCAAGCCGGATTGATCAAAATTGCCTCTATAAATGCTTTCGGCTCTTCGCCCAATGTCAACCGGCCGTTCAACAAAGTCGATTTTCAGCATAATACTATCGCTACACTTCCTTGCATTTGTCCAACCCAAAGCGGTCTTACCGACAGGCACCAAGCCGCGTTGACTCAAGTTGTCAACGTCCGCCATCCTTTCAAACAGAACGGTTTCACCTTCGACTTCAAGCCAAATCTTTGAACCCGGCTCAAGTGCCAGTAATGCGCAGCGTGTTATGCCGCAGCCGATATTAGCTATCCAGAGCCCATCCTCGCTATGGATCACATCAGTCATATCAAGCCACCAACCCCAAAGGCTTCTCCACCAGTTCCTTAAACACCTTCATCAACTTCGCGCCGTCGCTGCCATCAATGGCGCGGTGATCAAAGCTTCCCGTTGCGCTCATCACCGTGGCAATCGCCAGCGCGCCGTCGACCACATAGGGCCGCTGTTCCCCTGCCCCTATCGCCATAATCATCGCTTGGGGCGGGTTGATTACTGCGTCGAATTGCTTGATGCCCATCATGCCCATGTTGGAAAGGCTCGCCGTTCCGCCCTGATATTCATGGGGTTGCAACTTGCCGTCCTTGGCTTTTGCGGCAAGGGCCGCCATTTCGGTTGAGATGGCGGAAATACTCTTGTTCCCCGCATCCTCTATAATCGGCGTAATTAGACCGCCGGGAATGCTGACCGCGACGCTGATGTCGCTGCGGCTGTATTGCAGCATAGTGTCTCCAGCAAAGCTCACATTGCAGGCAGGAACCTGTGCGAGTGCAAGGCCAAGCGCCTTAATCAGCATGTCATTGACCGACAGTTTTATGCTGCGAGCTTCCAGTGATGCGTTCAATTCGCCGCGCAGTTTCAAAAGCGCGCCCAAGCGGATATCGACGGTCAGGTAGATATGCGGCACTTGCTGCTTGCTCTCGGTCAATCGGCGCGCAATCGTTTTGCGCATACCCGAAAGCTTGATGATTTCGTGCGGGATGTTGGTATCGATGGTGACAGTTGGCGCGACCACCAAAGGTGTCGAAGTTTGTGTAGTAACAGCTGTTACAGGTGCAGCGCTTGTTTTTGTCCCTATAAGATCGGCCTTCACTATCCGGCCATTCGGGCCAGAGCCAGTCACACCCGCAAGATCAACTCCCTGCGCCGCCGCCAAACGCTTGGCAAGGGGGGAGGCAATGATGCGGTCGCCAGATGCCTTGGCAATAGTCTCTGTTCGCCCTGGGCCTGTCAAAGGGCTCTTCGGGGCGGGAGCGGCATTTGCCTTGTGTGCTTCGACAGGCTCAGCACGAACGGCTTCTGCGACAGCAGGCGCAGCTTTGGGGGCCTTTACCTCATCATCCCCTTCACCCTGTATTAACGCTATAACCGTACCTACCTTCACACCTTCGGTGCCTTCAGCAATCAGTATCTCGGTAATTACGCCCTCATCGACCGCCTCGAACTCCATTGTCGCCTTATCGGTCTCAATCTCGGCCATTAAATCGCCTGATTTTACCGTGTCGCCCACCTTTACCAACCATTTGGCAAGCGTCCCCTCCTCCATCGTTGGTGAAAGGGCGGGCATTTTGAGTTCAATCGACATGTAAGGACCTTCTTATGGGACAATATCAGAGTGTCCGAATAGAACGTCGCTTTCCCCAGCGTCAAGTCGCTAATGGTTGCGTGTGCCTTGCTTTTCGCGCAAGCTGCACAAATTCATGCAGGCTAATAAAGGGGTAAGGCCCATGCGGACATATTTGGTGGTGATTGACGAGACCGAAGAAGCGCGGCTTGCAGTGCGCTTTGCCTCACGCCGAGCAGCAAAAACTGGTGGTGCTGTGCATATCCTTGCAATGGTGGAACAGGCTGATTTTGTTGCCTGGGGCGGGGTGCAGGCGACGATGGAGGACGAAGCCAAAATGCGCGCCGAAGAACTGGTTACGGCGGCGGCAGGCGCGATATTCGAAGACCTTGGCACACGGCCAGCGATTACGGTGAAATCAGGTGAAGGAGTCGATATCGTTAAAGCGATGCTTGATGAGCATCCAGAGATTGCGGCTTTGGTGCTTGGTGCAGCAGCGCAAGGTTTGCCCGGGCCATTGGTAGCGCATTTTACTGGCAACAACGCCGGCAGCTTGCGGTGTCCGGTGATGGTGATCCCGGGATCGCTGGATGATGCAGCGATTGATGAGCTGAGTTGATCCAGAAGGGTCAGCCCACTACCGCCGCTTTCCCTTATGCTTGATATTCGAGGGCCTTCCACGATTCCCGGCCTTGTAGCCGGGCTTTCCTGAATCTTGCCCCATCCCGTCGCGCCCCATCCCGTCGCGCCCCATCCCGTCTCTGCGCGGTGCTCGCGGTGCGGTTGCACCCTCTGGCAATTCAAACCGCAGTGCCCCTGAAACCGGATTGGCCTCCGCCAGACGCAGCTTCAAACGCATTCCCGGGCGATATTCGATACGGCTCTTCTCGCCGAACAGGCTCCGGCTTGCTTCGTCGTAATGGAAATAGTCGCTGCCCAGAGTTGAGACCGGGACTAAACCATCACCCCCAATACCATCAACTGTAGCAAAAAAACCAAAATTTTGCACGCCAGTGATGCGGGCATCGACAACCTCACCCACATATTGCGCCAGATAAGCAGCAACATAGCGATCAACAGTATCACGTTCTGCCTCCATTGCGCGGCGTTCGGTGCGGCTGATAACTTCGGAGGTGGTTTCGAGTTTGGCGATTGCGGTCGCTGTCAAGCCAGTGCTATCCTTTATGTCCTTCAGCTTGGGCTTGGGCATTTCCAGATCGTAGCTGCTTACCAAAGCGCGGTGGACGATCAAGTCGGCATAACGACGGATCGGCGAAGTGAAATGCGCGTAACTGCCAAGTGATAGCCCGAAATGGCCGACATTTTTGGGACTGTAATAAGCTTGCGTCTGGCTGCGCAACACCGATTCCATAATCTGCGAACGGATTTCATCAGTATTATCAAGGCTGTCAAGTTTGGCGAGGATTGCATTAAAGGTAGCAGGCCTAATGACCTGCCCCAGCGCGAATTCTACATCGAACGTCTTGAGATAGTCCTTCAGCGCAACCATTTTCTCACGTGTCGGCTCCTCATGTGCACGATAAATCAGTGACGATTTCTTTGCTTCCAGCGCCTTTGCCGCTGCGACATTGGCGGCAATCATGAAATCCTCGACCAAGCGATTGGCATCTAGCTGCACACGCACAGCAACGCCGGTCACTTTGCCCTGATCGTCAAGTGTGATCCGCCGTTCAGGTAAATCGAGCGCCAATGGCTCACGTTTATTGCGTGCCTTAAAAAGCAGCGCCCAGCACGCCCATAACGGCTTGAGCGCAGGTTCCAGCATAACGTGCTCTAGCGTTCCGTCTATCGCTGCCTGCGCATCTTCATACGCGATATTCGCAGAAATCCGCGCAATTGCTCGGGTGAACCGCCATGACGTCACGTTACCATTTTTGTCGATGACCAGGTGACAGGCAAGTACCGCCCTGTCCTCTCCTGCCCGCAGCGAGCATTTGTCGGAAGACAGGCTGTGCGGCAACATCGGCACGACAAGGTCGGGGAAATAGACGCTGTTGCCGCGCTTTACTGCCTCACGATCAAGTAAGCTGTCAGTGCGGACATAATAACTAACATCGGCAATGCAGACTATCGCACGAAAACCGCCCTTATTGACTGCATCCTCATCGGGTGTAGCCCAGATTGCATCATCAAAATCACGGGCATCGCGCGGATCAATGGCAATAATAGGAAGGTGACGCAGATCTTCACGGCTATCGGCGGTTACCGGCAGTTTGGAAACCAATGCTGCTTCGGCCTCGGTCTCTGTACTAAAGTGGTTCGGGATTTCATATTTGTGAATAGCAATCAGGCTAAAGCTTTTGGGCGCGAATGGATCGCCAAGTACTTCTGTAACTTTTGCGGTTCGCTTGCCATGTCCGCCAGCCAGTTCGGCAAGGACCAGATCGCCAGTTTTGGCTTCCCCGACATCACCAATTGGTGTGTCGAAACGCACTTTTTTATCGACTGATTTCAGATAATGCCGACCATTTTCAGCCGTTTCCACTACGCCCAGCAATTGCTCGCTCGCCTTAGCAAGTTTCTTGATCGGATGCGCAAGATAGCCGCCGCCTGCCTGCTCAGTGCGCGCCAATATGCGATCGCCAATACCCAGAGCACCGCGTCGGCCCTTTTCGATCACTCGTAATTTGGGAGGGGGTATGCCCTCGGCCTCCCATCGTTCAGGAACGGCTAAAGGTTGGTTGCCATCAATCCCGACAATCTTGAGCACAGTAACTTTAGGCACACCGCCCATTTTGTGAAACGCCCGTCCTGGCGCCAGATCGACCAGCCCCTCATCGGTCATATCCTTGAGCAAGGATTTGAGCGCAATCTTCTCTGTCCCGCGCAGCCCGAAAGCCTTTGCAATCTCGCGCTTGCCAGCTGGTTCTTGGCTGTTTTCAATAAACGCGAGGATCTGCTTGGCGGTCGGAAGTCCGGGGGCGTGTTTTGGCGACTTGTTCAAATCAATATGTCCGCCCGATCAACACGCGTTCAACCGCGGGTTGTCCGGTAAAGAAGCAAGGTCCATCAACGGGCGCTGCATTAAGTGGCGTATTGCGCATAGTGATTTTGAGCGCCTTTAATTGCTCGACGATTTTTTCGAGTTCAACACCCGTGGGCCGCGCCCATTGTAACTCTACCCATCCAACAAACTTGTCCTCGCTGCCCTTGAAATGTTTGGAAAGGTCGGTGACATTGCGCGCGATGTTCGCATCTAACCGCATCTTTGCCTCGGAATAAAGATTGTTTTGGATTTCCTCGAGCAGAGCGGAAACATTTGCCAGTAAGTCGCTCCGTGGGGTAAAAATCGCAGCTAGCTTGCCACTGTCTTGATACAGGCAATCGCGGCGAATAACGGCTGCTTTGCCGTCGGCAACATCGCGCGGGCCGATCTCCAAGATAATAGGAGCGCCCTTCTTGACCCAGCTCCAGCGTTTTGTTTGCGCTTTGGTCGCCTTAATATCAAGCAACACACGCACCGGCTCGTCAAATGCCTTAAGTTGCCGCAAGTCGCCAGCCAACGCCTTGCAATAATCCAGCACCGCCGTGTCACCGTCATCATCACGCAGCATCGGCACGATCACAATCTGCTGCGGCGCAATCTGTGGCGGACAGCGTAAACCGTCATCGTCACCGTGCGTCATAATAACGCCGCCAATCAACCGCGTCGAAACGCCCCAGCTGGTTGTGTGACACAGGCTATGTCCGCCATCTTTATCCTGATAGCGGATGTTTGCTGCCTCAGAGAATGTTGTTCCCAGATAATGCGAGGTTCCGGCCTGTAATGCTTTGCCATCCTGCATCATGGCCTCGATCGAATAGGTCGCATCTGCCCCTGGGAAACGCTCATTCTCTGGCTTCTCACCTGCAATAACAGGCATAGCCAGCGGCCCCTGCGCAAAAGCGCGGTACATTTCCAGCGCGCGCAGGGTTTCCGCCATCGCATCTGCCTTGTCGGCATGTGCGGTATGTCCCTCTTGCCATAAAAACTCGCTGGTGCGCAGGAACATCCGAGTGCGCATTTCCCAGCGAACGACATTGGCCCATTGGTTGGTCAGCATCGGTAAATCGCGCCAGCTCTGAATCCACCGGCTCATCGCCGCACCAATTACCGTCTCAGATGTCGGGCGCACGATTAGGGGCTCTTCTAACTTGGCTTGTGGATCCGGAACGAGCTTGCCGTCTTTCTGGATTAGCCGGTGATGGGTAACCACCGCCATTTCCTTGGCAAAGCCGTCAACATGATCGGCCTCTTTTTCAAAATAAGAGAGCGGGATAAACAAAGGGAAATAGCAATTTTCAACACCGGCAAGCTTAATCTGCGCATCCATCAAAGTCTGGATACGTTCCCAGATACCGTAGCCCCATGGCTTAATGACCATGCAGCCGCGCACACCCGATTCCTCGGCAAGATCAGCTTCAGCAATCAATTCCTGATACCAAGCGGCAAAATCAGTAGCGCGCCGTGCAGTCAAAGCATGTTTTATCAAAATACTATCCGTTATATTTTATATGTTTAACAAGCTAACATCAGGCTTTATCGAGCTTATCGATACGTGCTTGAAGATCAGCCATTTGCCGTTTGAGATCGTTGACATTATCTTTGTTCGACCCGCCACTGCGACTGCTACCCATTTTAGGAATAAAGGCATCACGCGCCGTGCGCATGAACTCAATATTCTGCTTCGCGATATCGCCGAACGGGCCAGATGTAATCGCGTTTTCAATCACATCCTGC
>JAYUPC010000069.1:0-14512 GCA_043760355.1 Sphingomonadales bacterium | reverse complement strand
CTGCTCGGATCAGTGGAGCTGTTGCGATTGTAGTTTTTCGGGCGGTACTGTTGCCATTGTTAGCTGCGTCACTGATAACGATGTGGCTATTTGATAGCTTGATCTTGCCGCATCTGCCTAGGCTCTCGCAGTGGTTGGGCGTTACGAAAGCTCAACCTGCATAACGCTCCGCCGTTTCGCGGATTAATGCGATCATATTAGGAATGCCCTGCGTCCGGTTTGAACTCAGTTGATTTTTGAGGTCAAACGGGGTGAGGGCACCTTCGATGTCAGTGGTAAGGATATCTTTAGCAGTCTTGTCCTGAACGGTTTGTAGAACAAGGGCGATAATGCCCTTGGTAATCGCGGCATTGCTATCGGCGAGGAAAGTTAACTGATCGCCTTCTATCAATGGATAGACCCACACCGATGCCGAACACCCACGCACCAACGTAACGTCGGTCTTTAAGGCATCTGGCATTGAAGAGAGCTCCTTGCCGAGGTCAATCAATAATCTGTACCGATCATCGGTGTCGAGGAATTCATATTCTTCTTGAATGTCGGATATAGAAGTCATTGCCTGCATCATTAAGCCAAGCAGATTAAATATCAATCCCTGCTGCAATCGCTTCAAGCTTCTTTACACGCTCTTTCAGATCGGCAACCTCTATCCGCGATGTGGCCGATGGCACGGGCGCATTGCTATTTTCGTTCAATTTCAGTTCGGCATGTTTGAGTGCAATCCAGTCACGCCATCCTCGAAGTGACACAGTGGCGACCATAGCGACAGATGCAAGCGCAAAGCCGGCTGTGATTATATAGAAATTAGGGTCTTGGGGCATAACATCCTCCTTCCTTTGCGTTAGCTAAAAACCAGCCTACCGGTTGCGTAATTCTTCGATTTGGCGGTTAATATCGTTCGCGCTATTGTTGTCGGTGGCGATCCGTTCAAGGACCTGGATACGTTCTTTCAAAACCTTAACTTCGTCGCGCAGACGGTCGCTATCTGGGTCTTGCATCAACCGCTGGCGAATTGAACCATCAACGCTTTTGTCTTCAATGATACCGTGTTGCGCTCGGTAGCGTGTCCGCAAAACTTTACCGATCGTGACGATGGCAATTATCGCAACTACCATTGAAAATGGATTATCTATTAGTCCGAACATTGTATGTTATCCCTTGATAATCTAATTAATTGAGAGGTTTGTCGCGAAGGTTTTCAATTGCCACGGCCAAATCGGTTCCATTGTCAGTAACAATTCGTTCGAGCACTTGAACTCGTTGTTCAAGGCGCTCATTATGTGCCGCATATTGCGCTGCTTTTTCGGCTATATTCTGAGCATCCAGTTCCATTTGGCGTTCCTTGAGCTTCATCCAAGGACGGAATATGGCACCAGCAAAAATCGCGAGCAGGCCACAGCTTATTCCCAATATTGGTATCAAAAGAGGGTTCATTTGTTGTGCTTTCCTTAGTTCGCAGGGCCGCGAAGGGCCTCTATTTCGGCGGTTAGTTTATGGCTGTCATCGACCACAATCTTTTCAACATTAGCGAGCCGGTCCTTAATCGAGCCTATTTCGGCGCGAAGCTGGGCATTTTCCTGACTAATTAATTTGACGCGTTCAACAGCCTCTTGATCGTTTTTGGGATAAACTGCTTGCCCCCAAGCCCCACTCAACGGGTAGCCGTTTTTAATGCGCATGCGGGTCGTATAAATCCAGCCCCCGATCCCCATCGCGCCGATCAGAAGTGCACCTATGATTATAAAAGGCACAAATGATAAAAATAATTGGACTCCCATTATATGCTCCTATCTCGATTTTTTGAACTCAACGCAGCTTTTCAATTTCATCTGAAAGCCGTCCCGCCTTGTCCGTTACAATCCGCTCTAATACCATGATGCGTTCTTCAAGATGATCGACCTTGTTATTAAGGCCTTCATTTTCGTTGCTAAGTAAGGCGATTTTGCGTTCGGCGTCGGGATTGGGTTTGATCGTCTTGCCGCCCCATTCATCTTCAAGGGCATAGCCATGACGGGCGCGTATCCAGTTGTTGATTACCCATCCGGCGGTGCAGATAACGATAATCGCTATGACAAAATTTGGCCCTCCAAAATTCATTACAAATTCCTCCATGGCAGACGGCTGGTAACTGATTTGCGTACCGCTTCTTTGCGGAAATCCACACTCCAGTTGCGGACATCAGCGGCGCGCTTCTTTTTGGCAAAGTGGCGATAGGTCAGCCAAACGATGGTAATGATAACTATGTAGAACAACATGATATGTCCCTTTCAAATCGTTTTCTAACTTAGCGCAGGCTTTCAATTTCATCGGCAAGTTGTTTGTTATTGCTGACATAGTAATCTTCGATATTGGCGAGCCGGTTGTCGATATCGCGGAAGGTAGACCTGATATCGCGGGTGGTGCGGGCGGGTGACTGCCGAACACCTTGCCAGAATTTCTGGTCATCGCGGTCAAGATAGAGGTGCATGGGTTTCTTGTTGGCAAACCATGCTGCCGTGAAATAGGCAATTAGGGTCCACGGGAAGCCTCCCATTAAAGTCAGGCCAACCGCGCCCAAACGAACCCAGATTACTTCAACACCGGTATAGTCGGCTATCCCTGCGCAAACGCCCTTCCATTTGGCATTTTGCTTGTCGAGGTAAAAACGTGTATGTGCTCCGGACATCTCAACGGTTCCTTTCCAGCTTGCGTACATTTTCAGGGGCGTAATCATCGCCTTCGTGATCGATGCGGCGTGGTTTGAAATCGGGATGATCCGAAGCAACCAAGCGCTCCACGGTTTCCAGCCGGTCTTCCAAACGGCGGGCAAGTTCATACATATCGCCCAGCATCCGTTCATCATCATTGGTCAGGGTCGCGGCCGTTTTCCAACGAGTTACATAATGCAAGATTAACCAGGGTAGGGCGACAAACAGCATCCCTACGACAAGAATGGGAACAAGTGTGTCTTCCATATCAACCCTCCTTATTAGCTGATTTGTTCAGCGCTTTTTTCATGGCTTGCAGCTCGGCATCGACATGGTCGGTTCCTGCAAGGGCTGCGATTTCGTCACCCAAAGACAAAGGCCCTTCGCTGCCAATCGCGAGTGCATCGGCATAGCCTTGTGCTTCATCAACGCGGCGTTCGAGAATGTCGAAGCGCGAAAATGCCTCACGCACCTTGTCGCCATTATACATGGTGCGAAGCTTCACTTGGTTTTCCGCACTTTCAAGGCGGGTCATCAGGCCGTTCTGGCGACTTCGGGCATCAAGCAGCTTTTTCTGCAGCTTGTGAATGTCCTGCTCGGACGCTTTCAACGCATCTTCGAGAACTTCGACTTCTGCGGATAGCTGATCCTTCATATCGGTCGCCTTGCGCTTTTCAACCAAAGCAGCCTTTGCGAGATCTTCGCGGTCCTTGGACAACGCAAGTTGCGCTTTCTCGGTCCAATCAGACTGCAGGTGGTCAAGCTTGCCGATATGGCGGTTCAGTTCCTTTTTATCTGCAATCGTGCGCGCAGCAGAAGCGCGGACTTCGACAAGGGTTTCCTCCATCTCCATGATGATGATGCGGATCATCTTTGCCGGATCTTCTGATTTGTCGAGCAGTTCGGTGACATTGGCGGCGATGATGTCGCGGGTTCTTGAAAATATACCCATTGGGAAACTCCGATACTTTTGACTGACTTGGTTCGAATTCGCGTTGTTATAAAAAGGGACGACCGGGGCAATGCCTGTTTTGGGGGCAAAGGAGGAGCTATGATGCCCCGATCGCTGGCCAATCACGTCAGGCGAGATAGCCGATAATGATGGGCCGGTGGGAATTATGTGTGTCATAGCGACTTTGGTCTTTCTGATTGGCGATGGCAGGTGCGAAGCATGCAAGGACTAGGGCCGTTCCAGTGAATAGCATAACCGCCGCTTTGGTAGCGGGGCGCATCAATGTGCTATCGAGTTCGGTCATTGTGTTTGTCCTTTGTTGTTTCGCCCTGCTGTTCGCCGGACTTGTAAAGAGTATTGCAGATAACGTGCCAATTTGCGGAAATGGCGAAAAACTGCGCAGAATGGGAAAAGTTCATCACAGGGGCATAGTATTTATTGCTATTACATGGTGAATTGTGCCAATATTTTTCCATGGAACGTGATAGTCAGTTTGTCGGCCAGTCTTCGGCCTTTCTCGATGCGGTTGAGCGTGCCAGTCGTGCGGCACCCCTAAACCGGCCTGTGCTTGTTGTGGGGGAACGCGGAACCGGCAAAGAATTGATCGCCGAACGCCTTCACCGGTTGAGTGGGCGGTGGGACGGTCCACTGGTGACGATGAATTGCGCGGCGCTCCCCGAAACCCTGATCGAAGCTGAATTGTTCGGGCATGAGGCAGGGGCGTTTACCGGCGCGACACGGGCACGCGAAGGCCGGTTTGAAGAGGCGCATGGCGGCACGCTTTTCCTCGATGAACTGGGTACTTTAAGTCAGGCTGCTCAGGAAAGGTTATTGCGCGCGGTTGAATACGGGGAAGTAACGCGCATTGGTTCGTCCAAACCTATCCGTGTTGACGTGCGCATTGTAGGCGCCACAAACGAAGATCTTCCCAAAATGGTCGATGCAGAAAAGTTTCGCGCCGACTTGCTTGATCGACTGAGTTTTGAAGTCATTACACTCCCCCCCTTACGTGTACGTGACGGGGATATTGAGATGCTGTCTGAATATTTCGGGCGGCGAATGGCAGCAGAACTGGGCTGGGACGGGTGGCCTGGATTTGGTGATGTCGCAAAGCGCGCTATGGACAATTATCAATGGCCCGGAAACGTGCGTGAATTGCGCAATGTGGTTGAGCGCGCGGTTTATCGCTGGGCTGATCCAACGCAGAGCGTTGATTATATCCAGTTTGATCCCTTTGAAAGCCCGTGGAAAGCTACAATGGCCGCGAATGCAGTCCCAACCAAGTCAGAAGAAAAAAGCGAGCCTACCCAAGCGCGCTATTCTACCGACCTGTCACAGGTTAGTGATCCTGCCAGTGAAATTTGTGATTTCCGGGTGGCAACCGAATCTTATGAAAAAGCGGTGCTAGAACAAGCCTTGGCGCGGTCGCGGTATAACCAGCGGCAGACAGCAAAGGCGCTGAATTTGAGTTACGATCAGTTGCGGCATACGCTGAAGAAGCATGATTTATTGGGGTAAAATACAATAAAAAAGGCGACTCGAAAGCCGCCCGTTTTTACTCAAACATGGAATAATCAGCCGCCATTTTGGCTCACCATGCAATAGAGCATTGCTATCGACAGTAAAGTATTCAGCCGCGATGTCATCATCGCAGTGGTTGCGGCCTTTGCCTTGGTTGCGTCATCGGCCTCGACCATACCAAGTGCTTTTTTCTGGTTAGGCCAAATGATGAACCACACGTTGAACGCCATAATCAGGGCAATATACATGCCGACGCCGATCAGCTTGAACGGGTCTTGCAACGTAAATGCCTGATGCGCGTAACCCGCTTGAATAGCCACGATCAGGCCGGTCAAAACAGTAAGTGCAGCGCCCCAGCGGAAATAGAACAGTGCCGCAGGAGCAATGTGTTTTGATATACCGGGTTTCAATTCTGCCGGGATTTTTGGCATGGTAGGTATTTGAACGAAGTTGAAATAATAGAGCAAACCGATCCATACGATACCAAAGAAGGTATGCAGCCATCGCACAATAGCCTGCGCCTCAAACGCACCTTCGCCGCCAATCGTACCCATTAAAGCCAGAGCAAGCGCCAAGCCAACGCCGAGCACCAGATGTAAATTCCCAAAAAACTTAGCCATTATTGCTTCCCTTAATATGATCTTGAATTTCGTATGTTTAGCTTAAACAAGCATTGCCGCTCGCACAAGCAGTTCGCTTATTTCTTCTCCACCTCATCACCAAGTGAAAACCCGTGCTTCGTCAGCATCGGAATATTCGCCATCGCAAATAGGAAGGTGATAGCGGTCACACCCCATACCTTAAGCGTCAACCACATCTCGAAACTCAGAGTCGCGCGCATGACCTCGTTAGCGCCGGCAAGCGCCAAAAAAAACAGCCCCCAGTTAAGTGATAATTTGCGCCATCCGATCTCGCTTAAACCGTCATATGCTTGTTCGAGTACATATTTTAGCAGCGCTTTGCCGCGTAGTAAGCCACCCAGCAGCATTCCCGCAAATAAAAGATAAATGAAGGTTGGCTTTGTCTGAATGAATTTAGGATCGTGCAGCCATATGGCTAGGCCACCAAAGCCTATTACAAGTATTGCTGATACCCACATCATAGGAGCAACGCGACCAAGCTTCCATTTGGATACTATAACAGCCAAAATAATTGCTATCATAAAAACACCTGTGCCGACCAAGGCACCCTGTGTTGGATGTGCCACCATTCTTAGGCACAAAAGCGCGTTATCGGGTTCGGGAAATGTTAATGGACCCTTTGTCGGATCAATTTCAGACGAACCAAATCTGGAACCTAGAAAAAACAACAACAACGGCCCGAAATCCAGTGCGAAGGTAAGCGCGCCATTTTTTTTGGCCAGTTTTGGCGCTGGTGCGTTATCTTCAGTCATGCATCACCCCCGCTAATCGCCCGTGCCAAATCGCGCGCATCAAATGGACGCAGATCATTGATGGTTTCGCCGACACCAATGGCATGGATCGGCAGGCCAAACTGCTTGGCCGCAGCCACAAGTATGCCGCCCCGGGCACTGCCATCAAGCTTGGTCATCACAAGCCCGGTAACGCCGGCAATCTCCTTAAACACCTCAATCTGCGATAGGGCATTTTGGCCAGTAGTCGCATCAAGCACCAATACGACATCATGAGGAGCTTCAGGGTTAAGCCGTCCCAGCACCCGCCGGATTTTCGCCAACTCGTCCATCAATTCTGTGCGGTTTTGCAGGCGTCCTGCGGTGTCGACGATCAGGACATCGATGCCCTCTGCGGTGGCCTGTTTGACCGCATCGAACACAACACCCGCCGGATCGCCGTTATCAGGACCAGTTACGATCTTAATGCCTAAACGGTCTGCCCAAATCCTCAATTGCCCAACGGCTGCAGCACGGAATGTGTCGCCTGCCGCCAACATGACGCCGTAATCTTGTTCAAGAAAGAGATGCGCCATTTTTGCGATTGTAGTGGTTTTGCCCGAACCATTGACGCCAATAACCAAAATTACCTGCGGGCGCGGGAAGGCTGTGATATCGAGTGATTTGGCAACCGGCGACAATATGTCGGTCAGCTCATTTTCGACAATGCCGCGTACTCCGGCTTCATCCAAGCCTTTGTCGAACCGTTCCAAAGCGATCTTGTCACGGATTTGTGCAGCCGTTGCTGGACCGAGATCTGACAGGATCAGCGCTTCCTCGATATCATCCAGCGCGTTGGCATCCAATTTTGCCTTGGTAACAAGACCCGTCAAATTTTCGGTCAGCTTGCTTGAAGTTTTTTTTAGCCCGCCAAACAACCTGTCTTTCCAGCCCTCTTTTTCGGTCATGCGATACTTTCTGCCAGCAACTTCTTATCCTTAAACGCGGTGACACGAACAGGCACGATTGAGCCTTTGGTCATTTTACAGTTCACTGTCACATAAGCAAAATTTTCTGCGTGGCCAGACATTCCACCTTTTTCGATTGCGATATTCTGTGTCGATCCGACAAGCGATGCGAGCCATGCGCTCCGCTTTGCCGCAACATGCTGACGCCGAATACGCGCCTGTTCCTTGATTGCAGGCACTGCGACTTGCGGCATAAGTGCCGCTGGCGTTCCGGCTTTGGGAGAATAAGGGAAGATATGGCCGTGAACGATATTGCATTCATTGATTAGCTTCAGGCTGTTTTCAAACATCGCAGCGGTCTCTGTTGGGAAACCGGCGATGATGTCGGCTCCAACTACAATATCGGGCCGTACAGCCTGCATTCGCGCCACCAATTCTATCGCCAATTCGCGGCTATGTCGCCGCTTCATGCGCTTTAGGATCATATTGTCACCAGCTTGCAGCGATAAATGTACATGCGGCATTACGCGCGGTTCGCCAGGAGTCAGGTCAAACAACCGCACATCAATTTCCACACCGTCAATCGTGGACAAACGTAATCTGGACAGAGACGGGATATGCTTCAATATCCGTTCAGCCAGCATCCCCAGATTTGGTTTCCCCGGAAGATCGGGGCCGTAGCTCATCATATCAACGCCGGACAAAACGACTTCTTGAAAGCCGCGGTCAACGAATTCTTTGATATGGTCAACCACCATATCCGCAGGCACCGAACGGCTGTTGCCACGTCCATAAGGGATAATGCAGAGGGTACATCGGTGGTCACAGCCATTTTGCATCTCGACAAACGCGCAGGTCTTGCCGGAAAACGCCGAAACCAGATGCGGCGCGGTTTCGCGTACCCCCATGATATCTGAAACCAGTACTTTGCTGTTGCGCGATTTTTCGAAGAACAGGCTGATATTTTGCTTTTCAGCATTGCCGAGCACGCTTGCAACTTCCAGCATTACAGCAAAGCTCTCCGGATCAACTTGTGCGGCACATTCTGTCAGTATGATCCGCGCATCGGGGATCTGTGCATCGGGGATCCGCGCATCGGGACGTCGCTTGCGTGCCTGTCGAATGGCTTGACGTGTTTGGCGCACAGCTTCGTTGGTAACTGTACAGCTATTGATTACGACCAGATCATCGGCGTCACCAAGCTTTTGGACGAGCGCATTGCTCTCGGCCAGATTGAGGCGACAACGTATGGTAATGGCCTCGCATGCTGTCATTCAAAGTCATCCCAATTGGCTCGACCCGAAAAAACATATGTTGTTCCGCCCGTCATGATAACAGAACCGCCGGGCTCCCATGCAATTGATAATGTACCGCCGGGTAAGTGGACGAACGTAGGCGAGGAGGTTCTGCGCTGCTTGATCGCGGCGACCGCAGTTGCACACGCCCCTGTGCCGCAAGCGCGCGTAATACCAACCCCGCGCTCCCATACACGAAGATGGATGCCATCAGCGGCAATGGAGGCGATGTTTACGTTCACGCGTTCGGGAAATGCCGCATCATGTTCGATGATGGGACCGAGCCGTTCTAGGTCAACCGCGTGCCTGTCTTCGACAAAAAAGACCGCATGCGGATTGCCGACATTGACCGCCATAGGGGAGCATAGTTCTTCCCAAGCCATTGGCATCGCAGAACTGTCCATTGCAAAGGCGAGGGGAATATCCTGCCATTCAAAACGCGGTACGCCCATATCGATGGTTATGCCGTTTTCAGCGCGGCGACCTTCGATTAGCCCCCCTGTGGTTTCTATAGAGCAATCATGGCCCAGAAGTGCGACGACGCAGCGTGACGCATTGCCGCAGCTTTCCACTTCGCTGCCATCAAAATTAAAAATCCGCATCCGGATGTCAGCTCTTGTCGATGGCTCGATCAGGATCAGCTGGTCACAACCTATACCCGTTTTTCGATCGGCAATATTGCGAGCTTTTGCCGGCGTCATGGCGACAGGCGCGGTGCGGCAATCAATGATAACGAAATCATTGCCTAGCCCGTGCATCTTGTGGAACTCGCCATTGTTCATGACGCGGGGTTTAGGCGGGGTGTAAACCCAAGTCTAGTGCTTTGGCCTTGGCGGGAGCAACGGGTTCAGCTTGCAATGCGATGTGCTTCAACTTCGCTGGAACTGTCCTTCCGGTGTGAAGGACGACGACCAGGCAACATATCCATATCGGCAAGCAAAACGCGAACCTGATCAATGGACATTGGTTGACCATAGAACCAGCCTTGGCCTTTTGAACAACCTAGCGCATGAAGTTTTTCGATCACAGCTTGGTCTTCGATACCTTCGGCGGTAATTGGCACGTCTAGGCTTGCGCCAAGACCGGCGATGGCACTCACAATAGCGGCACTTTCTGCGTTTTCAATCATTGAAGACACAAAGCTACGGTCAATCTTGATCCGGTCAAAGGGCAGTGCGCGCAGATGTGCGAGCGAGCTGTAGCCAGTACCAAAATCATCGAGCGCGATTTGGATACCTTGATTTTTTAGGCTGCCAACGATCGACTGGGCAAGGCTCAAATTCTTAAAGAGAGAGCTTTCAGTGATTTCCACCTCAAGTCTGCTAGCAGGAAAGCCGGTTTCAACCAGAAGCTTAACGATTTTCTGGGCAAGCCATGGATCTTTCAATTGTACAGGCGATATATTGACCGAAATAGTCAGCATTGGATCCCAGTTTTTGGCTTCTAGCAAGGCTTTGCGAATGATGGCCATCGACAAATCACCGATCATGCCGGTTTCTTCAGCGACCGGGATGAAGTCATCAGGCGGTATCAGGCCGCGTACTGGCGAAACCCAGCGAGCGAGCATTTCAAAACCAACAAGTTTGCCAGTTCCAAGATCAATCTGCTGTTCAAAATAGGGAACGAATTCGTCGTTTGGAATGGCGGCGCGGATATCGGCCTCTAATGAATTACGGGTACGCAATTCAATTTCCATGCCGTTTTCAAACCAGCTGTAGCAATTGCGCCCATTTTTCTTAGCTGCATATAATGCGATATCGGCGCGCCGGATGAGCATATCAATGGAATCGCAATCGAATTCCGGGCGACTAATACCGATAGACGCTGTAACAGTTTGATCTGCATCGGCAATAGTAACCGGGCGAGCCAATGCTTCAACCAAGTCTTCGGCAACTCGGTCAACTGTTTCGGGATATTCAGGTTCGAAAACGATACACACACCGAATTCGTCACCACCCAAGCGAGCAATAATGCTGCTAGGCGGCACTGCATCGCGCATTCGGTCGGCTACTTCACGAAGCAGTTGATCGCCCGCATCGTGTCCGTAAAGGTCATTGATCTTTTTAAAGCCATCTAGATCAAGCATCATAAACGCAACTGATTTGCCTCGCCGTGCTGCACGAGCGCTTAGCTCTGCTGTTTTTTCTTTAATAGCGCGACGATTGAATAGATTGGTCAACGGATCGGTCATTGCCATGTGTTGCGCACGCACTTCTGCTTTGCGGTACACATCAATTTCATCACTTAACGTGCTGGTACGCCGCCATATCAGAAGGATAAGTGCGATATTCAGAAGTAGAGCTGTAACCATCGCCTGATCCGCACCTTGCGAGTTGCCGACAAGTTGCCTTACAGTTTGCGTGGTTACCG
Source organism: Sphingomonadales bacterium (assembly GCA_043760355.1). Classification (GTDB taxonomy): domain Bacteria; phylum Pseudomonadota; class Alphaproteobacteria; order Sphingomonadales; family Sphingomonadaceae; genus Sphingorhabdus_B. The sequence continues at coordinate 3,368 of JAYUPC010000069.1, read as the reverse complement.
AACCGCCAATCACGACAAACATGGCAATTGCCGAGAACATCACGAACCCGTAAAAATAATTCCGGGCTATTGAGGTGCTTGATTGCAATCTATTATCCATTTTATTTTGGTCCACGAGATAGGCTCTTGCTGGTCAATCTCCTCATTGCACCAAAAAAGGTCAATATTACGTTAATCGTCTCAATTCATGTGAGGTTTTGGTTGGATGTACCGAATTACATGTTTTCACAAACGCTGCATTGCTTTTTACCCTCTGAACAGCTATTGGAATTAGATACGAAACTTTGGTTTCACACTATATTGATGGAAATATTATGTTTTCCGCGCTGGTTGGCGAGTATTCGCCCACCGGCGTTTTGTACGTAGTGTATGTAAGCGTAAGAAGGAATGGCAATGTTTGATAAGCTAAGCGACCGATTGGGAGGGGTGTTTGATCGCCTTCGCGGGCGCGGTGCTTTGAACGAAGCCGATGTTCGCGAAGCAATGCGCGAAGTTCGCGTGGCGTTGCTGGAGGCTGATGTCGCGCTTCCTGTCGTTCGCTCTTTTATCGACAGCATTACTGAAAAGGCCATTGGCGCATCGGTCCTGAAATCTGTGACCCCGGGGCAGCAGGTCGTTAAGATTGTTAATGATGCTTTGGTCGAAATGCTGGGGTCGGAAGCGAGCGAGCTGAACCTTGCTGTGGCCCCGCCCGCGATCATCATGATGGTTGGTTTGCAAGGTTCGGGTAAAACAACCACCACCGCGAAAATCGCCAAGCTCCTCAAAGCCAAGCAGGGCAAGAAAGTCCTTATGGCTTCGCTCGACGTCAACCGTCCGGCGGCACAGGAGCAGCTAGCTACACTTGGTACGCAGATTGACGTTGCAACCTTGCCCATCGTGGAGGGCCAGCAACCCTTAGACATCGCCAGGCGCGCTATGCAGGCGGCCAAGTTGCAGGGTTTTGATGTCCTGATGCTCGATACCGCAGGGCGCCTGAACGTCGATCAGCAATTAATGGACGAAATGAAGGCGGTCGCAAAGACCAGCTCTCCTCATGAAGTCTTACTCGTCGTTGACTCGCTCACGGGGCAAGACGCAGTTAATGTTGCGAAGAATTTTGGAGAGCAAGTTGATCTAACCGGCGTTGTCTTGACCCGGATGGACGGCGATGCGCGCGGTGGTGCAGCTCTCTCGATGCGCGCAGTTACTGGCAAGCCTATCAAATTTGCTGGTGTCGGTGAAAAACTTGATGCGATTGAGCTGTTCCAGCCGGAGCGCGTTGCCGGGCGTATTCTTGGCATGGGCGATGTAATAGGGCTTGTAGAGCGTGCCGCGGAAACCGTAGACAAAGACGAAGCTGAAAAGCTTGCTGCCAAAATGGCCAAGGGGCAGTTCGACATGAACGACCTGCGCTCGCAATTCAGGCAAATGACGCAAATGGGCGGACTTGGCGCGCTGGCAGGGATGATGCCGGGCATGAAAAAGGCCAAGGCTGCTATGGCGAATAGCGGCATGGACGACAAGCTGTTGGTACATATGGATGCGATCATCGGTTCGATGACGCCAAGGGAACGCGGCAAACCTGAATTGCTCAACGCCAAACGCAAAATCCGTATAGCCAAGGGTTCGGGTACGACTGTTCAGGACGTCAACCGCTTGATTAAGATGCATCAGGAAATGGCAAACGCGATGAAGCGCATCAAGAAAATGGGCGGGTTAAAGGGCCTTGCTGCGATGTTTGGCGGCAAAGGTGGCGGCGACATGGGCGGTGCGATGGAGGCGATGGGTGGAATGCCGCAAGGCTCGCTTCCTAAAGGATTAGGCGGAAGTCTTGGCAGTGGGGCAGGCGGATTGCCGCCAGATCTTGCCCGGCTTTTGAATAAAAAATAAGTTCAATTAGATAGGTAGTAATTTCAGAAAGGTGAGTTAGTTTTATGGCATTATCCATTCGTTTGTCACGGGGCGGTTCAAAAAAGCGTCCTTATTATAAGATCATCGTTGCAGATGCTCGGTCCCCGCGTGATGGCAAGTTTATTGAGCGGATCGGCAGCTACAACCCGCTGCTTCCCAAGGACAGTGCAGAACGCATTATCCTTGACGCTGACCGCGCAAAGCATTGGCTTGCTGCTGGTGCGCAGCCCTCGGACCGTGTTGCACGCTTCCTTGATGCAGCTGGCGTATTGGAACGCAAAGTCAAGGTTAACCTGACCAAGGGTGAACCAGGCGAAAAGGCCAAGGAGCGCGTTGAAGAAAAAGCTGCCAAGCTTGTCGCAGCCGAAGAAGCTGCCGCAGCGGCGGCCGCTGCGCCTGCTCCCGAGCCAGAGCCAGAGCCCGAAGTTGTAGAAGAAGTAGTTGCTGAAGAAGCCGCACCAGCGGTTGAAGAAGTTGCAGCCGAACAAGCTGCGCCTACTGTCGAAGAAGCTGCGCCAGTTGCTGAAGAAGTACCAGTCGAAGCTGTCGCTGAGGAAGCGCCTGTTGCTGAAGAAACTCCTGCGGAAGCGGTGACTGAAGAAGTTGCTCCTGTTGAAGAAGCACCTGCTGCAGAAGAAGCGCCTGCCGCAGAAGAAGTGTCGCAAGAAAAGGCCGAGGGATAACCCTTGCCTACTCCCCTTGTTGAACTCGCCGCCGTTTCGGGCGCGCACGGGATAACGGGGGAAGTTCGCTTGAAGCTGTTCACGGAAGGCGTGGACAGCATAAAGGCCCATAAAAGCTTTAATGCGGGTGCGCTGACACTCCAGTCGGTGCGCCCGCACAAAGGCGAGGCGCTGGCTCGCTTCGCCGAAATTACTGACCGCAACGAGGCAGAAGCGCTTCGTGGGACGGTATTATCGGTTCCCAGAGAAATGCTGCCTCCTTTGGCTGAGGGCGAATATTATTACTCAGATCTTGTTTGCTTGCCCTGCGTTTCGACGACTGGCGAAGCACTTGGGTATTGCATCGCCGTACAGAATTTTGGCGCGGGTGATATCCTTGAGATCGAACGCCCCGACAAAAAGACCTTTATGGTGCCGATGAACGCCGATGCCGTTCCGGAATGGGGTGAGAGAATACAGATTGACGCAGCGTATATCGTCTAGTATATACGTAGTGTGTATACGGAGAATGTCATGGCTGACCATCTAAAAGAGGAACGACAAACATTTCGTTACGATAGTGCGCGTATGGCACCGTGGCCGGAAACCGTCGATAAAAAGCAATATAGAACTAGGGTATTCAAATCGGGCAATTCGCTTGCCGTGCGGATACCTGCGGGTACGAAACTGGTGGCTGGTATGGAAATGGACCTTGTTGTGGAGGATGGTGTGATGCTCTCCCTGAAACCTATCAATGCGCCCAAGCGCAAGATCGACATTAGCAAATTTGCAGGTAAAGCGCCGTGGCTAAAA
>JAYUPC010000068.1:0-14514 GCA_043760355.1 Sphingomonadales bacterium | reverse complement strand
GATAAAGGCCATCGCGATGCTCCACTGTGCAGAATCTGTGTAGATTAGCGGCGCAGGGTCGCGGAAATCCATAGCTGTGCAGGTGCTGTGTAGCTGTTAATAGCTTATTTTATTATGTGATACCATTTATTTACTGTAATCCTGTCGTCCCGGCCAAATTTCAAAACAAACCTGATACATTGCCATACAGGACGATGCCTGGGTTCATGATCCCGTATTGCGCCATAAAAACACGCCAAGCAAACTACTGGCACACAATGCTTGCAAAATTGCATGCATCCCGGCACCTTGTAGCCCCCAATATGCTGTCAGTATGGGAAGCAACGGTAATAATCCAACGCTGGTTGTGAAATTTGATATCACGGACAATCCCGGCCTGCCTAAAGCAATTAAAGCGGCGCTGGTCGGAGGTCCGGTCAGCGCAATAACTCTTGCCACCGCAAGCCAGATCATCACTCCCGCCGCCGCCAGATAAGCAGGTCCAGCAATCAATGTCGCGATTTGTTCTGAGAAGAATGCCAGAATAATGACAACAGGTAACGCCGCAAGCAGTGAAATCCCGATACAACGCATTAGCACATGGCGGATATCTTGGCCAGAGCCGCCGCCAGCTACCAATCTTGCAAGCTCGGCATAAGCCGCCTGACCCAATATCTGCGCGGGCTGTGCGATGATCACCGTGGTACGGTGCGCAATGGAATATAACCCGGCGGCGACCGGCCCCAGCACCCAGCCCATGACTAACGGCGTTACGCGGGTGACAAGATCACCAAGCATTATGTCTGCGTTGGCGGTCACCATAAACCGCATCAGCCCGGGATGTTCATGCCGGACATCGGCGACACTGCCTAATAATGGTTGATCGATCATGTGACGGCGTGCAAAATAAATACCAGCGATCCATAGACTGATCCCTTCGGCAAGCGCAGCGATCAGCCACGCGATGATAAAGCCACTCAAACCCCAGCTAAAGTAAACTACGATCAGAGTTCCGATCAACCGCATAACCGGCGTTACGATGTTGTGCGCCCCCAATATGTCAAAGCGGCGCAGGATTTGTAAATAGCCACCTGGTGTCGCACGCACAGTTGCCAACACGGCAAGGCTATAAGGTATCGCCAGCATTTGCGCTTGCGCATTCCAGCCAAGATGTGGGCCCAAAATCGGGGCTAGCATCGCCGCGACAACGACCGCAGCGAGCCCCCCTGCCAGTTCAATTGTTCCAACAAAACGGAGCAGGCGGACGAGCTTTGCTTCATCCCCCGCGGCTAATGTCCGCACGCCGTAAAGTACAATCGCGTGCCATCCTGGAAAGGCGACTAGCCCGCCGACCAGCATCGCATAATAATTGATAAGGACTAGAACTCCATAATCTTCGGGACCAAGCACACGGGCCGCGATGACGATGTAAATCAGACTGATAAGTCCCGCCGCCGCTTTACCACCCAAAAGCAACCCGAGGTTACCGTATATCCGCCGGACAATTCCGGAACCCTGAGATGCCGCATTATCCACCACTGATAATTTCAGCAATTGTGCGTGCGGCACGGTGCGATGAAGGTTCATCGGTCAGGCTGAACGTATAATCGAATAGCGCCTTTTGAACCGCTTTGTAGCTTGCTACATGCTTGGCCTCTGCATTGGCCAATGCGGCTCCAAGTTCGCCAGCGGTTTCGATCACATCCCCGACGCCCCAATGCGCATAATTGGGGTCATTGGCATAATCATGGGCATGGCTGTTGATGAAAATCGCTGGTCGGGGGATCCGAAGGAATTCATATATCTGGCTGCTAACGTCGCCCAAATAAATATCAGCTGCATTTGTATAGGTCATGTCGGTCGATGCAGAGCTACCCAGATCAATATATATATTCGGCGCATTCAGATATTTTTTGTCCAGAACCCCCGGCAATGCCATGCGAAATTTATCAACCGTGAACACAGCTTTTCGCGCAAACAACATAATATGCGGCGCGAATATCAGATTATATTCAGGGTGCGCTATAAACCAATCCAGCACATCGCGGCCATGCTTGAACCAAGACGACAGATGCGGCGATAAATGCGGGTTATAGAGTACGGTAAGATTCCCGTTGCTTTGAAACGGTAACTTGCCAGCGCCAAGAGCAACTGCGTCAAATTTGGGATATCCTGTGATACTGATTTTGCTGGCGGCAACGCCGGCATCTGCGGTTAGCCGGTCTTTTATCTTTGGCCCTGCTGCAAGGATTTTGTCAAAACCTGCGGTCGATGCGCCAAAGCCAATGGCCCGGTCTCCTGCACCATGGTCAATCAGGATCATTTTCAGGTTTTTCAGGCCGTAACGATTTTTCAGAATTAGCGATGTGCGTTCGGTGACGACTAACGCATTAAGCGATCCAAAATAATCGAGATTCTCCCGGTAAATAAGGAGCTTGTCCACGGGCAACAACCTGCCGAAAGCTTTTTTCATGAGCCGCGAGCTAAGCAATCCAATTCCAAGTTTAACCCGTTTAAGGTTTGGATGCACATTTACACTCAACAGCCGGGTCACTTCGGCATCTATAAGGCTGTTGGTTGTCGCGACACTGATATGCAAGTCCGGCGATGCCGCAGCCAATGCAACTGCGACCGGCAAGCTGTGGGCAATCTGATGAATTTGGTCATGGTTAAACAGAAACCCGATATGTGGCGGCGGCGTCTTGGCTATTGCAGCTTTTTCGATGTTCATACCCAAAACACTATCGACCAGTTTAAGCCAAGCGCATGATCGAATAGCCTGGGCGAAGGATTGACGACAACCCGCTCATCAGCCCATTCAAATGTTGGCAAATCCGAAATGTGGTCGGAATAGAAACGGATATGCACATTGTCGCGCGGTATTCCTTGCTCTTCCAAATAGCGCGCGGCCATTCTACATTTTGCCGGACCATAGCAATTCTCACCCTTAATCCTTGCCGTTAGGTGATCGCCGTGCCAAACAGATTGTGTAGCTATAACTTCTGTTATGCCGAGCCGGTTCGCCAGCTCATCAGCGTAAAACTTATTTGCCGCCGTTGTCAGGATGATGCGTCGACCCGCTGCCTGATCCTTGGCAATCGCCGCCTTTCCTGCTGGAAAAAAGCCATCCTTATCTATGCGATCTGCAAAAAGCTTGGCTTGATGCTCGACATCCGAGCGCTTCACTTGGTTGCCCAACAATAACCATTGTTCGATTTCTTTAACCCGCTGGCGCGAGTATAAGCCGCACAGATACCCAAGCATAGCCAATACAACTAGCGGTGCGGCAGGTAATCGCCAAGGCGCAATGCGCCCCGACATGAAAGCGAGCAATGCAGTATAAGTAGGCCGCTTGGTTAGTGTTCGATCCAGATCAAAAATCGACACCGCTTGCTGTGTATCCGTTGCAAGAGGAACGGGTTTTGGTGGCATTTGCAAGCGCTGCGATAATATCAATTCGGCTTGTTCATGATCGCTGATTTTATCGACATCAATGGCGGCTTCTGCTTGAGGCAAAAGCACGATCGACGCCTTTAGCCCAAGCTTTTGCCCCGCGCGGTGGAGCGCAGAAGGAAAGCTGATAGTCCGCGTTATTGCCCGCAGTGCCAGCCATGGGCCGAAATGCCAAAAAAGCTTAAAAGCTCTTTTCCTATCTTGCTCGGCTTGCGCCCAAAGTTCAAGAGCCCTCAGCGTGGCCGGATTGCGAAGTGCAAACAAGTTCGCACCCGAATATTGTCCGCCGCGAAATTTAAGCCATGTTCGCTTCGTCGCTGGGTAGTGTTGGAGCATAGTCCTGCGCTCAACAGCCGCCACCGCAATGTCGCAAACCGCAGCACCATCAATAAAACCGCTGACCATATCACGTGTAAGCAAAGGATGGTCGGCGGTCGTTATCAGGACTGGCCAATCCAGCGGCGCCTTTCCAATGATATGGGCGACACTTTGGGAAATACCGCCCATGCTCTGCGCAAATGTGACGCGTTCATTGTCGATCAGCTCGGTCAATCCAATTGCGCTAACCATCTCCTGGTTCTGCGCCAGTATAACAATACTGCCGATTTGCGGTGTCGCCAACAGTGTTTCAATGACCCACGTTGCCATCGGTTTCCCCAAAACCGGAATGCAGGCTTTGCTGTCTAGAGAAAAACTGCTGGCTAACGGATCAATGCCAGGGCGTTGCCCGGCTAAAACGATGGCCGACCATTTACCGCATTCAGGCTGAGGAAACTCTGCAGACCCAAAAAGCGATGGTGAGGATGCTTGCTTGGCGCCAGTCAATATTGTTGTATTTCCAGTCAGCATGTTACCAGACGAATGCCGTCAGACATTTGATGTTTGAAATCATCGTGGCACCGGCCTTTTATCAATCGCGTCTCGGCTATTTACCAAAACCCGAAAGATTGGTGCCGCAATAAGGTAATATCCGTATCGTGGCTTAAAAGTAAATGCTAAAACCGATTTCGATAGTCGCTCGCACACGGTGTTCTCATATGATGTAGTATTGACGTGCATAGGACAGCAATACCGGGTTTAACGAACTTTATTAGACCTGCGCCGGCCCGAGCAGTAAAGTACTTCATCCCAATCCTTTGCCCATTTTACGCCAGCTGAACGGCAGGCCACATGCGACGCAGGGTTTTTTGCGGCAGACCCGTTTTTTTGATCATTTTGGACATAAGCAAGCTCCTGAATTTCAATTCGAAATATTCTTCGCATTCCATGATGACGATTTTTCTTTCCTACAACGAACCTATTTGGATATTATTTATCCAGAAAGCGAGGTTAGTAATGGACGTTGTAAGAATAGATGATTTGATTGAAGAGGTGATCGAACGTGAAGGTGGTTATGTCAACCATCCTGCCGATCGTGGCGGTCCGACACGCTGGGGGATAACGCAAGCGGTGGCCCGGCGTCAGGGCTTTCAAGGGGAGATGAAGACCCTGCCGCAATGCGATGCTGTTGCTATTTACCGAAGGCTATACTGGATCGCACCTAACTTTAATAAAGTTGCCGAGCGTACGCCAAAACTTGCGGAAGAGCTGTTCGATACAGGAATCAACATGGGCACTGGAACCGCCACAGGTTTCCTGCAACGTGCACTCAATGCGCTTAATCGCGGCGCAAAGGATTATGCCGATTTGGCCGTAGACCGACAAATCGGAACCGCGACCCTTGCAGCACTTGATGACTTTTTCAAACAACGTGGGCCTGCTGGAGAGATTGTTTTACTCAAAGCTGTCGAAGCCCTGCAAGGCGCACATTATCTCCGCCTTGCCGAGGCACGACCCAGTCAGGAAGCATTTTTATATGGCTGGCTAGCCAACCGTATTGGATAATTGAAAGGAAAACCATGTCACTTATTGAAGGAATAATCGGTCCTCTGGCGGCCCTTATTGACAAAATCATTCCCGATCCCCGCGCCCGTGATGCCGCCAAGCTTGAGCTGCTTAAACTTCAGGGTGGACAGGAAATGGAGGAACTCCGCACACAGATGGCGGCGATCCTTGCCGAGGCACAATCCGCCGATCCCTGGACCAGCCGGGCGCGACCCAGCTTCCTCTATGTCATGTACGCAATCATCCTATGGGCAATACCCATGGGCCTGATCGCCGCCGTCCAGCCTGCAATCGCGGAGGGCATCGCGAAAGGTATGAACGGATATCTGGCGGGCATTCCCGACGCATTATGGGGACTGTTTGGCACTGGCTATCTTGGCTACACCGCCGCACGGCAATGGGGCAAAGTGAAAGGCGTTGATAAATAGGCCCTACTTTTATTAAAGGCTGCACCAAATTAATGCTTTAGCCGACTTGATCTAGTTGCATTCTTTGCAATTGCACCATGAAATACGAATCCAGTATTTAGTTTATGCCGTCACATGACGGTTTAGAGGAGTGTTCCATGAAGAAAATCAATAAAGCGGTCGCAACTGCTGCCGCACTTATCCTGACCGCATCGCTTAGCGCATGTGGCGAAAAAGCCGAAACTGCTGCGGAACAAGTATCCGAAGCCGCAGACGCAACCAAAGATGCGGCTGGTGAAGCTGCTGAAGGCGCAATGGCCAAGGCAGAAGGCGCAGCTGACGCAACCAAGGCTGTAGCGGGCGATGCCGCTGCTGCAACCAAGGAAGTTGCTGGCGACGCAGCCAAGGCAACTGGCGAAGCTGCTGCAAAAGCAGGCGATGCAGTTAAAGCTGCTGGCGATGCCGCAAAAGAAGCAACCAAGTAAGCTATACACCGTTTAAACGAAGCCCGCCCTGCTTTTGGCAGTGGCGGGCTTTTTTGTGGCTGGCCGCGATATCTAAACTCTTGTAATCCCACTATCCCTATTGCCATTTGGCATTATTTAAGTCATATAATGCCATTATGAGGATAATGCTATGACGGCACTACAGCGTATTTATACAGCACCCCCTGCATTCCGGCCCGATCCGGTTACCGATGCCGAAGCTGCGGCCATGTTTCGCGCCGCCGTTACGATGTTTGCCAAATGGGACGTGACCGACGACCAAGCCGCGATGTTGCTCGATCTTCCTGTGCGGTCCTATCGCCGTTGGAAGGCCGGAGATCAGGGCCGGATTGACCGCGATGGTAAAGCGCGCCTGTCCAACCTGATGGGTATCCACAAAGCGCTGCGCTATTTCTTTCGGGAGGCGGACCGTTCCTATCGCTGGATCAAGGCCCCCAATGACGCATTTGGCGGGCGCTCTGCACTTGACATCATGCTTGGCGGTGATCTGACCGATTTGATGCGCGTACGCCGCTATCTGGATGCAGAACGCGGCAGCTGGTGACCCGGCGTGCTAGCGCCTGCTCTCACTCATATAAAATGGCATGGCGCAGTGCGGATCATCCGCAGCATATATCCCCCGATTGACCTGTTTGAGGATATCGCAGATCCGGCAGATTGGCCTTTGCTGATATCGGCCGAACAAAAAACCAATCCGCGTATCATGGAAACCATCGGCAATCTCGATCTTGTTCCAAAGGGGCGACGTGTTGCGGGCGGCGGCGCGTCCTATTTGATGGCGCCTTTCACCCATGTCAGCCCCGATCGCCAAAGCCGGTTTAGCAACGGCAGTTACGGCGTGCTCTATGCTGGCGACAGCTTTGAAGTCGCTCTGTTTGAAACCGTTTACCACCACTCCCGCTTCATGAAACGCACCCGCGAGCCAGCGGGATGGACATCACAATATCGCGAAATCGTAATGCAGGTGGATGCGCAGTTACATGATCTGCGCGGGGGCATGCCCAATCATGCGGCACTATTGTCCCCCGATGATTATTCCACTGCTCAAATATTCGCCGCCACTTTACGAGGCGAAGGAGCGAGCGGCTTGGTCTATCCCAGCGTACGTTATGCAAAAGGAGAATGCGTCGGCTTGTTCTATCCCGACCTTGCCAGCGACGCGGTCCAGGGACGGCATCTTGATTATCATTGGGATGGCACCCGCGTTGATCTCTACCGTGACGCAGGGAAAGGAGAAGTTTTCCGGATAATCGAGGGCGATCCGCAGTAAAATGAAACGAGCCAAGCCCCTTAAAATATATTTCGATGGCGGGTGTAGACCCAATCCCGGCGCAATAGAAATCGCAGTGTTTGTTCGCGGAGTTCTTTATCACAAGTCCAATGTCGAAAATGGAACCAATAACGACGCCGAATGGCTCGCTTTGCTGTATGCTTGCGAAGTCGCACTGTCTTTAGATGCAGGCGATGTCATTTTTATCGGTGATGCCGCTTTGGTAGTCAATCAAGCAAGCGGTACCGCAAAATGCCGCAGCCCGGATTTACAACACTATCTCGATACATTTGTAAGGCTACGCAGAGGTTTTGAACGCGTTCGGATACGCCATATTGGCCGGTCACAAAATCTGGCCGGTATTATGCTGGCGAAATTGGCGCAACAAAGGCTGGAAATGATCGAATAATGGTGCGCCGCGCTCGATGATGATGAGCACTACGTTTACGCCGTGGCGCTTTAATTGTGCTATGATTTTTGGCGGATTGATCATGAGAAAATCATTTGTTGAGACACGCGTCCGCCAGCGTGTGGCTAGTGTAAATGCATCAAGCTGCCCCAATGATCTTGCGGCAAATTGGTACTAGCGCGTTCACATCGAGCCGCGACGATAGCGCATCGGCTCGTAGGAGTTCGACCGTCAGATACTGGTGAAATTTCTCGAAGATGAGATTGGGCGAATGCTCAAACAATTTTGCCTTGGCGCCGTCCGCTATGGCATCAAGAGTATCGAGCAAAGGCGGAGTTTCATCTTTGCCGAACACCTCCAGAAATCCGTCATGAGTTTGGACGTTGAAGCCGTAGCCCCTTAACGCCAGCGCAAGCGTGGCAGTTCGCACTGTCCCCGATTGCGTGGCTAAAACGAATGCTAAGTCGCCCAATTGAGCGATCCGGCCAGGGTCAAAGCGCAACTGAGCGTAGTTACTGCGTGCTTCAGTTAGCAAATCGAGCGACGCTGTATCCATGTAAATGGGTCTGTGATCATTCTCCAATATGTCGAACATTCGCTCAATCACTTGATCGTGAATGTTGCCAGGGTCACCCCCAAAGATGGGAGGAATTCCGGCCTTTGCGGGTGCGACCACTATTACCCTGTCGCGGTCGTAAACTTCGAGAACCTGCCAACGTCGTCCCGAGAAAATCAGTAACATTCCCGGTGCGATCATGTTGTCGATGGGGAGCGTGCCGAGTTCCTTACCGCCGGACACGAGCCGGTATTCCTCCGGCGTCTGGAACACTGCATAGAAGCTATAATGTTCCACAAGCTTTTCGCCTATCGAGCCTAGCAGCAACAGGCCATCTCCGGCCTGTTCAACCAACCCGGTTTCGGGATGACCAAGCGCACGAAGGACACTCAGGAAGACTGGTGTTTCGATTTGTCGAAAGGGACCGTCTTGACAGAGAACTTTGTAAATGTGCTGTGCGCGAACTCCTCCACGTTCAGCGATGACTGACAAGATTTGATGCACCAGTGTCGATAAGTGCAAGGCATCCCGCTGTGGCGGCTCACACCAGCCTTCCAGCAGAAGTTCAGTTATCGCTACGGCACGCACCAATCCTAGCCGCAGGCGATCTGAGAAGTTGCTGTCTGGCGCGAGTTTGGCCTCAACCGCATATTGCCGCAGTATCGCTGGCTTACCTTCACGGCGTCCAGATCGACCAAGTCGTTGACGCAAGGAAGCAACGCTGAACGGGGCTCCGATCTGCGCAACGCAGGTCACGTCACCGATGTCGATTCCCAATTCGAGTGTCGAAGTGCATATTGCGGTTGTGGGGAGGTTGCCGTCCTTGAGCCGCCGCTCAACGAAGTCCCGATGCTCTCGCGAAAGGCTGGCATGATGGGGATAGAATTCCTGAGGAAGATGGGCCGCTTCGCAGAGAGTGCGGAGGCGGTCGGCATATATTTCAACTGTTTGTCGAGCGCCAGCGAACACGAGATTGTCACTTCCCCGAAGGTGCTGGAAGAGGTGCTCAGATATCGCGTCAGTCGCCGATGGAACATTCTCGGATTGATCCCCAGAGAGATAGCCCCGCAGCTGAATTTGTAATTCTGCCGAACCACCTCGCGCCTCAATCATGGCAACGCCATCTGGATTTTCGGGGCGCAAATAGGCCCGTGCGAGCGCCAAGTCGCCGAGCGTGGCCGACAATCCAATCCTGCGAATTTTATGCTTCACGGCCAATTCCAGCCGAGTAAGCAAAGAGCGCATCTGTACGCCGCGTTCGCTGTCGAGAACGCTGTGCAACTCGTCGATCACAACTGCACGTGTCGCGCCAAACAAGCGTGGAATTTCCAAGCCGCGACGGATGAAAAGTGCTTCGAGGGATTCAGGTGTAATCAGCAAAATCCCCTTGGGGCGCTTCATCGCACGTGACTTGACTGATGATGAGATATCGCCATGCCACGGTGTGACTGGCAGTTCGGTCTCGCGGCAGATATCTTCCAGCCTGCGAGCCTGGTCAGTAATCAGAGCCTTGAGTGGGCCAATGTACAGCAGGTCGAAACCGGACTCCTCAACCGGAGCGTCCAACACTTGGGAAATAAGCGGCAAGAAGGCCGCCTCAGTCTTGCCGCCAGCCGTGCTTGCCGCAACAATCAGGTCCGCGTCGCTGTCGCACAAGACCTGAGCCGCTCGCGCCTGAATGTCGCGCAGTTCGCGCCAACCTTGGGCACGAATCCATTTCTGAATCGGTCGCGCAAGCATGTCGAAAGCGGGTGTCACAGGCGAAAACTGACCAGATCCTCGTTCACGAGAGTCGCGCCCGTATTTTCATCCAATTCACTCATGTCTTCGCCGTAATCTTCGGCAACTTCGAGTTCTTTAATCAAGTCAGACCATTTCACGCCGGGATTTTGCTCAAGCACAGCCAGAAGATTCACGAACACGGTGACCGTATTTCTCGGAGTTCGAAAATAGGCTTCCCCGATGCGGTCAGAGCAATGGGACATAAAGGCTTCCAAAGCCGCATCGGGCAATGCACCATCGCTCTCCTGCATCACGGCCCGGATGTTCGTCAGCAGAACAAACAAGTCTTCGGGCGTCAGGCTGGCAAGGCGAATTACGGGGCCAGACAAGTCCACCAACCCGTCACGGGCAAATGTGTTCTCTGCCAAGCGCGACTGAAGAGCCTCATAGCTATAAAGCCCACGTCGTGTGTTCATCAGAAATTCCGGCGTACCTCCCATCAGAAAACCGAGGTTTTCGGCGCTCCCCTGCAATACGTCGTTCAGAATACGCAAAATCTGCTCGTAGTTCGCATTGCGAGCCTGAGAGGACGTAAGCTTGTAAAGGTTGACCATCTCGTCAAGGCCGACGAGCAGCCCTTTGTAGCCTGCTGCGCAAACGAATGCCGACATCAGTTTAAGATGATCATAGACGCTGGCATCATCAATGATTGTGCGTACACCTAATGCCTTTCGGGCATCGGTTCTCGTCGCAAACTCACCGCGTAACCAGCGCAGTGCCGCTGATTTTAGGTCCTCATCGCCCGTATCGTGAGCCTCCCAATAGCGTCGGATCACTTGCGCGAAGTCAAAGCCACCAGTAAGTTCCTCAAAATGCGCAAGGCGTTCCCGGATGATTTCGCCAGTCGAAATTTCCTTTGCATCTGCATCGTGATTGGCCTGACTGACAAATCGTTCCACCACGCTCGACAGTGCGCCGCCATCAGGCTTTGTCCGCGTTGCTAGGTTCCGCGCCATTTCGGCATACAGGCCCCTTGCCTGTCCGCTTGTTGCGTGAATTCGACGGTCGGGAGCGAGGTCAGCGAACATTACTACCAGCCCTTTTTCAAGCGCGACCAGCCGGATGAGATTCATGAAGAACGTTTTGCCCGAGCCATATTCGCCAATCACGAACCGGATTGCAGAACCGCCGTCGGCAATCCGATCCATGTCCTTGACCAGTTCTTCAATCTCACGAGCACGACCGACCTGAATGTGCCGCAAACCTAGTTTTGGCACGACGCCTGCGCGAAGTGCTTGGACAATTCCGTCACGCTCGCGTGGTTTCAACCTGGACATTACTGTATTTCCTTCACGAATTCAGCTTTCAGCGCCTCAGAAACGTCCGGCGCTACGTCATAACCATCATACTCGTCGAGTAATACTTCATCGAACTTGTTGAAGGCCCATTCGTTTATGACCTCCAGCGCGCCTGACGCCATGAGCCCGTGCTTCCTGGACAGGGCCGCGAATTCCAATTCCGACCAATGTCCGCGTCTGACAATGTCCTCGACCAGCAGCGTATGCTTTGGATCAAGCACGCTGAATATCGAAGATGTGACATGTTTAGTTTTCTCGTCGGCCTCATTTTCGGACGAGAAAATGTCTCCAAGAACTGTCGATACCCGCGCCGTGTCAGAACGAATGGCAGCAATTCGTGCGGCGTCGAGCGGAGTCGATTTCGTGGCAGCTTCTTCTGGAATCTTCTCACCCGGTGCATCAGGCTCGGCTGGCTTAACGCGTACCGGCCTGTCCGGAACATCTCCTGCGTGCAAATCGGAATATACCAAAGCCGGATCCAGACCCAATGCCTTGTATACTTTCTCGATACTGGCTACCTCTTCCGGTTGAATGACCCTGTCAGCATGAGCAATCGCGACGACTGCAGCCCGCAGTGCCATATGGTGCTCGGAATCCGCGTCTTTGAGCTTGCCACGTAAGAGCGACATGTCTGGCGGCACTGCAAGATACCAATCAAGATTGGCATTTAGAAGGTTGCGCTCCAGTTCATTGATTTCCTGCGCACCAGAAATTTTAGTGCGAAGCGCTTCGCGTTCGGCTTCCACGATCCGTCCATCGGCGTGCGCGATGAATGTTGCGAGTGCAATTTCAAAGAGGATGGTCTGATATGCGGCAGAGACATTTTCCAATTGCTCGACCGCTTCACCAATATCGAAAATCACGACCGGTTCATCGATTTTCGGTTCACGCAACGAAAAGCGTGGATCGGGTGCCATGCCAAAGCCGAGGCGGGCGAGCGCGTCAGCAGCGCCAGTTAGCTGGCGCTTTCCGAATTTATCAGGACTGCCCCCTTCCAAGCGAGCAATGATATCCACAGCTGGAACCAACCCTCCCTGTGCAGCGAGCGTTCGCGCCCAAGTTTTGAGATCTTCCGCTTCACTGGACGGGAAGGCGCTCCACAGTGTTGCAGGGAGAAGTGCGTGGGCTTCAATGCTGCCTCTGCCATCGGGAGAACGCCCGATGAAGCGACTAAACTTATCAAGTTCAGTCATAGCTTCGTCAGCAATTTTCTGCGCAATTTCAATCGGCTCTCGAAGGTTAGTAATATCCGGAACAGGCGCGCCGTTAAGCGTTGGGTTTAAACCCCCTTGAAACTCGCCGGATGCCGACCTGTATACACCTGAAAGTGCTATGTTTGGCTTTTTGACTTTCAGGCCGAAGGGATACCTTGCATCGAATTTCAACTTGAACAACACTTGAAACTCAGCAGCGCAGCGGTCGGCGGGAGTTCGAAGGCGACGCTCTGAATGGCACATGAGCCATAAATGCAGCCATTCTGCGCTGAATGCTTCGTCCTTCTCAACGATCCCTCCAAGCGCGAATTTTAGCGAAAAGGGCAAATCCCAACTACGGTTTTCAAGTATAATGCTCTTTAGGGTTGGGTTATCAAAAGATATTTCTCCCATATCGGCGATACGCACAACATCTAGGAATTCGCCAAGATACCTTTGTCCAGAATGGTTATGAGAAAAAAGGGCCTTTAAGCGTTCAACTTCCGCAACAATTTCTCGCCTTTCGTTCTCTGAAGGTTGATCGATCATATAACGACGTTCAAGACCATAGAAAAAGATGAACATGTAGCCGGGGTTAATCGAACCGTCAGAGCGCCCTTCTGCCAGCCAATCAAGATAAGTAGCTCTGCACACTGACGGAATCGTCGAATATCCCGGCCAATACGTCATTCCATCGCCGCGCTCGTCCGAGCCGTATGAAGCAACAGAAAGAGTTGGATCAACATAGGTACGGCACTTGTCGCCATACCCGTGACTGCCAACGGTTGGCGGTGTCCCGACATAGATCATGCCGTCAATATCGCGGCCAGCAATGACCACGTGCTGTCCTTTGGGAACCCATCCTTGTGAAGTATTTGATCGAGCAGTGGGTGTCGCGCTGCGCGCTGTACTTGGAGGCGCATTCCGCTGCACTACTTCGCTAGACTGCCTTTCATCAGGCGCGAATTTGTCCGTGCGCCTCTGCTCGCGCCACCAAACCAGCAGTCCCGGTGTAACGAACGCGAAGAGCAATTGCGCACCTTCGGGCCAGCTTTGCAGGGCGATGACCACGACAAGCGTGCAGACAAAGTAGAATAGGACGTAAAAACATATGATTCGAAAAATCTTAAGAACAGATGTCATCCTGCATGATTGGCATTTTGCGTGGCTATGGTCACGTGAAAATCACTCGTAATCAAAGCAAAGGAGCGATTTCCAGCTAAAACGAGCACTCAACTCCAGCTGGTGGCGTTTCGCACTTGGCTCGATCAAGGAATAGTAACACATCCTCGAGCTGGGCCTTGCCCGCGCGCCGTGCAAGGAAATCCGCCGCTGTTTCGACCACGCCGATCCTCCTGACCAGGTTCGACGCGGAAAAAGGTCAACACGCTGTATGGGGACAAAAACCTCAGTCGTCACTTTGGATTTCCGAGACTCGGTCGCCGTTTAGCCCGCTCGCCAAGAGCGCCAGATTCACTGTTGTTGCCCAGATACGTTTCAGCCCAGTGTTCTGTGCTTTTGGGATTGGATTTCGTCTATTGGAGCGATCAGGAGGGGTTAGGAAGGGACGGCAAGATAAAGCGAGTTGCCTCGCTGCCGGAATTTCATTCCTAAGTCCCTGTCTGCACATTGTTTTTTGAGGGCGTCGCCACGGCGGCGTAATGTGTGTGTGCGGCGTTTGTGCGGTTTTGTCACTTGTTTTCAATGACTCATGCGCCGTCTCCCGCGATGTGCGGCGAATGGAAATCCGCCGCTTCTACGCCATCGCCTGTCTTTC
>JAYUPC010000067.1:0-14663 GCA_043760355.1 Sphingomonadales bacterium | reverse complement strand
AGAGTTCACCAAGGAGGAGTATACCGCAATCCTATCTGCATCTAGCAAGCCCGCGAGCGGAAAGCGCAGCCAGCATTTTCAGAACGCAGTTCGTTGGTGTCCTTGGTTAGCAGCCTATTCGGGTGCGCGTATCAATGAACTGACGCAGTTACGAAAGCAGGACGTCAGCTGCGTTGACGGGATATGGGCCTACAAGATTACGCCGGAAGCTGGCACGGTTAAAGGTAAAGAGGCTCGCTTAGTGCCGATACACCGACACTTGATTGCCCAAGGGTTTTTAGGGTTTGTGGACGCACAGCCCACCGGCCCAATGTTCTACAACGAGAGCAAAAGGCACAAGGTTGAAGCGCTGAATACGAAATCTAAACAAACGGGAACCAAGCTTGCGGCATGGGTCAGGTCCATCGGAGTAACCGGGGATGTCCAGCCTAATCACGGATGGCGACATCTATTCAATACGCTTGCCGGGAATTATGGTCTCGACCATCGCATTGCAAAGTCGATCATGGGACACGCCAATTCTGACAGTAATGCGGGCTATGGTAGTATCAGCGTGGAAGCCAAATCGAGGGAGTTGGCGAAATTTCCAGACTTTGAAACCTGAGCGCATTTGAGGCAAGGCATGCGGTTATGGCTACCTAGTGGGGGCGGACGCGTCTAACGCTAAGCTGCCTGCGGCCTCAATGCTCTGCTCTACGTTACAGTCCTGCTTCGCGTAAGAGTTCCGATGGTTGGGCGTGGAGTGCAGCTGCGATGCGAACCACATTCAAGATCGTGACGTTTCTCTCACCGCGCTCAATTTTGCCCATGTGGGATCGATCAATTCCCGCCGCATCTGCAAGGGCTTCTTGTGAAAGACCATGAACTTTTCGTTTAGCCCTAATCGCTCCGCCAAGAGCTGTTAGATGACGATCTCCGTCCGACTGTCCTGATACCCTCGCCACGCCGAACTAGTTGCGCATAGGGGCTTATTCAGCCACGGCATTTACGACCCAATTCGGAACGGAGCCACATGCTAGAAATCTTAATCATACTAGCGCTAGGCGGCGTGGGGTTCCTAACAATCAAATGGCTGATATTTAGAAAGCCATTTCCCTACCCGCTATCTATTGCCGAGCAGCATAGCCTTGGAAAAACACTGACAAAGCTTTCCGATGCGTTCGAAGCAGTGGAGCAAACAAGGCGTTTACATCATACTGGTATCGGCGACCTCATCGAATGCCTGCCTATTAGCCAGCAAGCGTCCTTTATTGCAGACCTAGAAACTAGCGCTCAATCGTTAGGCAGGTTCGATCCAGAGGTTGTGACATATGTAGCGTTAGGCCATATCAAAACGTCAATGTCATTAGGCAGAGTGATAAGGGCACAGGCGCAATCGCAGATGCTTCACGCGCTACAAACAGATGGGTTAGCCGTATCTGCAAATGTGTTTGCTTAGTAAGACATAGACCTCAGTCTTGTCTGTCATTAACACCAGCCTGCCCAATTTAATGCGGCGTTAAAGTCCGGGTGCTTCTCCCTTAGCGCCAAAACCTCTCGGGGTAGGTAGGTCAATAAATCCTCTGTGACATAACCGTCAGGGAAGGTTACCATTAACCGCCCGGTAGGAAACTGGCGCAAGGTGAACTCCCCGAACTGACGTTCTAGGTACTCTCCCGCATGTTCTGCCTTTTCCCTAGCTAGAGCGTCAAGATAGCTTTCACGGCTGCGTTGTTTGATAGGTGAAATTCCAGCCTTCATTCGCTCAAAGTTCGCTCCGCCCCTGCTAAGATGGCAGGAGTAACAAGATCGATCGCGGGTACGCCTCTTCATTGCGCTGCATTTGGGACAGGGAGCTTCCAAATCAATGTAGTAGGAGGCTCCACCTATGAAGGCCGCGAACCTTTCCGGGTGCCTCACACGCGCTCTGAGTGCCTCTGAGTACGCATGGTCGAGTTTGCAGATGGCCCGTTGCTTAGCATCCAATTTGTTGGCGCGTGGTTGACGCTGATGGAGGGCAAATCTTGGGTCATGGTGGGAGGCAGTCACGGCAGCGTCCTCGCGTTTAGGAATTGGATAATTCGCCCCATGTAATCGACGGCGGGCAGATGATGTCATTTTGTCGTAATTGCTGCTATCTACTTAAGTAGATAAATAGCGTTTAGCTGATCATTAATTTGAGGCTGGCGACATTAATTTTGGTCCTGCCCACGTCAATGCGATCATACTTTCCGTGCCGACTAATCAGAAATGAACGATTGCCAACTATGACATGTGTATCGTTTAATATGACAAAGGCCTCCAATTGATCCGTTACGGGGTTGCCTGCGGCGTGAGCAATGAGTGCCTTCTTTATCTTGGATAGAGAATTTAAGCCTTTAGCACTGGGTATAATGCCGCGTGGGCTTAACAGTGGAGAGATTTGATCAAGCTGCCAAGGTTTGAGTTTTTCCGTCAGCAAGTTTGCCGGGGCTTTGTAGCCGCCATATTCCGTACTTAGTTTCTTAGCTATGCGTTCATTAGACATCGCACGTACTTCTGCGCTTTGTATAAACCATGCCACGATTCTCGTGGCATAATTGCGCATTTCGCGCGGTCGTGGTTTGTAAGACGATACGTCAAGGTTGATCTTAAGACCCTCCGCCTCTCGGTGAGTGTGTTTGTACAACCTTTCAGCTTCCTTAGCGGCTAACCTAACAGCCCGAGTTAGTCCCGCCTTATGATCTGCCATGTCAGCCATTTCGTTGTTTACTTGGAGGGCGTACCCGTCTGATAGTTCCGAATAGGGCGGTATCCATTTAAGTCCAACCCTTTGGTCGTCGAGTGGAACAATGACTTCCAACGGTACTATTAAAGTCACGCGGTGGGAGTTCGCTCATGTTGATAAAATTGCAATTAAATAGATTGGCACTCAAGCGTGGATCGACCATACGCTCCAGCCTGAAGGAATGTCAGAATGCGGATCTATTTGTTGACCATCGTTTTGATACTGGGAGCATGCACAGAGTCTATTGACGATCAGCATTCAAGAGCTCGTGACGAACTCGCTCAGGTTGAACTGCATTTAGAAAATGCGAGTATAACTTGCGCTCACGGGCGTGGACGTTCCATCGATGAGGTGCGCGAAGAAGCGCTTGCGGAATGGGATGCGGCTGTCGGGGACAACCTTGATAATATCTCTCCTGAGCAGGAGTGGGAAATTCGCAAATCTCTCGGTGCTCAGATGGGTCTAGCGCCAAGCGAAGTGAACGGTTGGAAAGACATTTATCGGAACAGGGCGGAGCAAGCGAAACGTATCCTCAATAAGCGCAATGGATCTGGCAACGTTAAAGATGAGTTTTGGCAAAAGCAGCAGAAGGTAGCGTGTGATAGCGTTCCGGAAGCGCGAAAGGTTGTCGACCTTCAGAAGACCGAACTAGCCCGACTGAAGAAGGAGCTAATGACGAGCGGCAACAAGCCCGGTTTTTTAACATACCTCGTGTACTTAATTGCTGCTTTAGCCGCTGCTTTTGCGGCATTCATGGTACTGGGCACGCGGCATGAGAACCGAAAATTGACCAAAATAAAGGTCGACGGACTTTTGACGCAAGCGGAGATATTTAAAAACAAGCTATCGGCAGAACAGTGGCAAGAAATACTCAGGTTGCATGCAGCTCGCGACTTCGACGCGCTTAAGGTGTTGGTTCGTAAGCTTGCCCCGCCAAACTTGAAGGATCACATCATTCAATGACAGGCTGTTAAGCTATCAGCATCCGACATGACGCAACACTCCCCAAAGTTCTAGTACAATGGCT
Organism: Sphingomonadales bacterium; assembly: GCA_043760355.1. Lineage (GTDB taxonomy): Bacteria > Pseudomonadota > Alphaproteobacteria > Sphingomonadales > Sphingomonadaceae > Sphingorhabdus_B. Next base: position 10,890 of record JAYUPC010000067.1, on the reverse strand, counting down.
TCACTCTAATCGTGGTTTCATGATAATATCTATTGAGTTCAGGGCCGGGGGGCTTGGTCCGAAAGCCTTGCCAGCAAATTCTTAACGCTTGTCGGATGCCATAAGCCCCCGCGTCGGGTTTGAATATGTCGGTCGTTGAGTGCCGCTGCTATGGCAGGTAGCGAACTAATACCTGAGGCGCGTATCGCCTGAACCTCTGCTGCAAGTCCACGTGCGAAGTTATCAGCATCTGCCCGAAGTGCCGCAACTGCATCCTTGTTGCCTTTGCCAGCTCGTCTAAGCGCATCAGCGCCATTTGGATTACCAAGCCGCTTGCCTGATTTGTAAGGCGTACCATCAGCCTTAACCCAAGTGTCCCGAGCTTTTGCAGCCTGAAGGGCTTCTTTGGTTCGTCTTCCGATAGCCTTACGCTCCGCTTGCGCCACTGCCGCCATTATATGGACTGTTATCTCAGTAGCCTCTGGCATATCGGCAGCAATGAATTTTGCGCCGCTATCCTGAAGCGTAGACAAGAAGGCAACAGATCGGCTTAGGCGGTCGAGCTTAGCTACTACGAGCACTGCCCCGGTGATCTTTGCCCTATGTAGCGCAGCTATTAGGGCGGGACGGTCGGCGCGTTTCCCGCTCTCTACTTCGGTATGCTCGCCAATGATTTCCCAGCCTCGGTTAGAACACAGCGACGACACGGCATGCTTTTGTGCGTCCAAGCCTAGACCTGAGCGACCCTGCTCTTCCGTCGAAACCCGGTAATAAGCGATAACTCTGCACATGATATGGTTGCCTTATAAATACGCCTAACGCTCGTTAGGCAATTCTATAAGTCTTTGTCAAGCGGCAACGTAGAAAGGCAAGGCTGTGCAACGTCGCGATTTTACTGGGAGTTGAAGTACCCCCCTAACGGGGAGAATTGGAGCTACGTTTGATCGAAGTTGATCCCTCGCAATTCTATAATAATTTTCGGTAGGTGGGAAAAGCGCGCGATGCTTTTTAACTCGGTGGCCCGCCTTTTTTTAGAGCTGGAGGAAGGAACTTGTCTACCTCCCCTACGTTGAAAGTGTAATCCTCCAGCTTTTGCAGTCCTTCCTGCGCCTTCCCGTATGCCTTGGGCGTTGTTCCCGGAGCAGACTTGTAAATAGCAGCTAGTTGAGATTGCAATTCGTCACGCCTCTGCCGTGCTAGTTCAGGCGATATTGAACTCGCTCTAATATCAGTAAGCAATGATAAATATGACTCCCGAATGGCCCATAAATCGGCGCCAGTATCCCGGTGCTTTTGCGCCATTGCCCCCGGATCAAAACCCTTCATATACCCCGTGACGAACAATGTAACGAGCGACACTAAGGCCGTGCCTAATTTTAGCACAAAGTCGTCCGTGAACAATGTTGCTAGAACGCCAGATGTCGTAAGAGCTGCAAGTATTATCTGCGCCAACTTATAACGACGCAGCGTCGCCGCGCATATGTCAGCTTGTTTTTCGTGTGTTTTATGCGAATAAACTACCCGCCCAAAGCACTCGCGTACTTGATCTTCAAGGATGTCAGCGTCAGTCATGACGCACTACGGGTAAGTTGGGCCAAAGACATCCCTCCATTTGTTTCGGGCGGTTGCAGGTCGGCTATTCAGTTCGTGATCTATAGCACTCATGGCATCATAATGGGACAAGGTGGCCCTGTTCTGAAAATTACCCTTTTTATACACATAGGAACCACTGCCCGGAGCCCTCCAAAATGTCTGTGTTGTGCTGATTTGCGACAGATAATGGAGGAAGTCACGCACCAGATAATCATGATACAAATATGATTTATCTCGATATGACCAGCTTGAAATAAACTGATATGCTAAGGTGTCGATTAGCATACCGCTGATAGGTACTGAGTGCCGATCTCTCCAGATTCTCATCATTCGGCCAACCGCTTTAAGATTGCCATTAGCGGTAACACTATCACGAGCCGAAAACGCGTTCATCTCTGCCCGTGGGTTGCATATCTTCCAACTGCCTCCTCCATTTGAATCCGCGAAAGTGTATGAATTGTCGTTGTTCACAAATACCGGCAATATCTCAAAGCGGATGCCATCATCGAAATTGACAGCAACAACTTGGCCGTCTCCACCTACATAGGAAGTTGGATACGTCCGCTCGACTGATTTCTTGACTGCTTGTAAAAGAGCCGATTGCCCGTTGCTCGAGTATCCATTGTATTGAGTATACAGCGAACCGGGCAGAGTGAATGCCACATCCAAATCGCTGACGCCTTTAGCCGCCGTATCTCTGCCATAAGAGCCGACGTATAAGCTATGAGCGTTCTCAGATTCAGTATTCCAAAAGTCTTTGTTCAGTTGTTTGGTTATTCGTTTGTAGCGATATGAAATCGTTCCGACGGTGCCTGCGGATATTAGGTATGCTGTTCTGAATGCTTTGAAGTTTTCCGATACGCCCATATTGACGCGTTATCACTGCCGAGGCAGGAGTGCTAGAACAAAGCAAGTATATCCAGCAGAACCAGCATTTTGTTGTGGAAAAACTGCGCCCCGACAAACCGAGAGGAGGATTGCACTGTGCAGCCTAGTGGTCGTTGCTGCCTCGAACTATGGAGCGATTTGGTGTGTTAAACTTGGTGGAAATAGCAGCCCGATCCCTTTGGAATTAATCTTGAATAAAGGCCCTTTATCTTTGCCCCTCTTTTCGTTCGGCTTACGTTTAATAAGGTGGTCGATCGTTATATATCCTTGTTCAATCAATATATCGAACTGTGATAAAATGGGACTTCTCGTGTGTAGCGCATCGATCATTTCATAGTGATCCACACCGCCTACATCGTGCCGGATTGCACTTATCCAGAATGTTTCGGCATGCTTCTTTGCAAGCTCATGGCGCAAGTCTGCCAAATACCATTTCGCAAAAGCGCCTATTTCTTTCTTGGTGGAATACTCGCTTAGAATGCCCGCCGCGTCGTCGACAGCTAAAGACAGGCTTTGAGTATTTGCTGACTTGGTGCTTATCGTGCAGTACAGTTTATGCACGTCACCTCGGTAGTATCCAAAGTTTTCAAGGATTTCATGACTGCTTTTGAAGTTACTGATTGTCCAGTTGGGCACTTTGGCGAAGAGGTTTTTCCGATTCTCCCGAGCGGATTTTCGAAACGACTTTAATTCGATGCCTTTATAATCTGGTTCCTTCTTTGCGTTCATTTGTATCCCGAGACTATGCTCTATTGTACGTCCGATAGCGGTGTCAGCACGCTCGTTCATTACAGTCTTCAATAAGCCCCTTGCCGCTATTGCTCGCAGCTTAGCGAGCAGTTCAACTGATATACTCGTCGCAGAGCGAGACAGATCAGACAATACATCAGCAAAGACTGAATGCGGTGCAGCTTTCAAAAGTTGTCCGACATCAGTCTGCGTTAGGTTAAACAAAACGAGTTTGCCATCGTGGTGCGCTATCGCAAGTATATCGTCTGGCGAAGCGAACTTAGGGAGCTTAGTGAACCATATTCGCGGGTCGCCGTTTTTAGTCTTAGGACGATACAGAGAGGCATTTGAGGCGATTACATTGTCATCCTGCACAAGTATGGCTGGTATAACTATTCCGTGTTCTTTTCGGCCAAGACCCTGCAACGAGTAGTCGTGAAGATCCCTTTCGCTTAGAAAGCTCCTTATAGGCCGAGTTGCATCCAGAATACTTTTGCCAAGCCCATTTTCTGTCGGCTGGATTAAAGTTGTTTCAACCGATCGCTGGGTTAGCTCTTCTAGGCTTTTTCGTTCTTTCTCGGTCAGTTCTCGTAGTGCCATGAGAGCACTGCTATATCTACTTCAACGCAGAGTCCAGAATGCCTCGAAAATGTGTGCCCACTCGTTCAGCTAACGCAACTGGGACAGCATTCCCAATTTGAGTATACTTAGGTACTTCCCGGTCAAAGATACCTTGCTGCGGGTTCCCAGCTCGACGGATGCCTCCAGTCGTTCTCTTTCCCGCGAACTCGTACCAATCGGGAAAGAATTGAAGCCGCGCCCACTCGCGAACTGTCAGGACACGGGGCTGTGCATAATGTACATAGTCATCTGGCATTGAGGTTGCGGTAATATTGGGTGTACCATTTCCCCAACGGGCGGGCAGAAGCCGTTGCGAAAACTTCTTAGTTTGAAACTGTTCGGGGATCTCACCGCCATGCTTTTGCATGTAAATAAACTTTTGGACAATATTAGGCGCATGCTTGCTGTATTCGTGGTCAGTTAGTTGAACGTTAGCTTCGGTATACCACCTTGGCCGCAGTCGCAGCGCTACCTGCAAGTCTGTCATTGGATTAAAAGGGTAGTCATTTGTTTTAAACGAGCCCTTGGGATAATTCCCATTCAGCAATGCTTTTTGAATTTTAGCGTCAACAAGGTCGCCCAATAAATCTTCCAAGTCTGGAAATGATCCCGGCTCCCCTACTGGCAGGAATCCACAGGCCACGGCGTCCTCTGCGTCCGCACTGGCATCCAAAAAATCAACTTTCTCTAGTATGTCATTTCGTACTCCAACTAAAAGAACGCGAGGCCGATTCTGCGCAACGCCATAATCTTTAGCAAAAACGAGTGACCATCTAATCGTGTACCCCGGGATTGATCTGAAAGCTGATTTTACATCTGGCCAGATTGGCCGTCCGCTTTCTCTAGTCCATTTGGCATTCAGCAAGCCGCGTACATTTTCAAATAAGAACAATCTCGGACGAAGCTCAGTAATGATAGCAATCATCCGCTGATAAAGTTGGTTTGACGGTAGGTCTTGTTTGTCGACGGCATAAGAGCGCCGAATACCTATGCCGGAATAGCCTTGGCATGGTGGCCCCCCGGTAATGACGTCAAGATCGCTACCACCGCCCCGGGAAGAACCTATGTTGGGTTGTAGGGACAAGCCCAGCTCGGGAATTGAAGCCAAATCAGACTTGAGTTGGTTGAGCCGTGAGCCTTGCAGATCATGTGCATCGTTGCAGTGCAGCGCCGTATTCTCAGAAAAACGGACTCCGCCAAGGCTATGATGTCTGTTCTGAAGATACGTACCCATTGCATGTTCATTTAGCTCGTTCACGAATACAGGAGTAAAAGCTGCATTTTCGAAACCAAGCGACAAGCCGCCACAGCCAGCGAACAGATCAATCATAGAGTAGATGCGCGCAGTGTTTGTAAGCTCTTCCGAGCCGGGGCGTTCGGTTTGTAAATCTACTTCCAGCACGGCGGAACCTTTATCCTAAATATTCTCGCGGCTATGCCACACCGAAAGCCCTAGGTCCAGGCCTTTCGAATACATCTCTAGAGAAATACGATTGTCTGTAAGGTGTAAGATACTTTGGGCATGATTGTAGCGCTGAGCGGAACCCGGGCGACCCATTTTGCTCATTACAGGAGAGCTAATTCGAGTCCTTGTTTAGGACTCAAATCCGTACTGCTTGCCAAAACTGTTACAGTTGGGCATTACGGTTGTTACAGCAGGCGCTCTTAATCCCACGGAATTGTGCCATTTTCGGCGTGGAGGTTCGAGTCCTCTTCCGGGCACCAGTTTTTGCGCTAAAAAATCACGCGGGGCGTGTTTTTAGCAAAAACTCCCGTAGCGATAGCGCGGGTAGCATCTATCCTGTAATAGCGACAATTGCGTGCTTCAATCCTTGGAGGACACTCCCCCAAACCCAACATCGCCCCAAGCCAAAACCCTCAGAAAACCGTGTAAGCTCACACTAGATTCACAGGATTTCACTGGCTAAAAATTCCTCAACTCCACACACCTTTATCCTCCCTTATAAAATCCTACATTACAAGTGGCGTGATGCAGCTTGATTGGACGGGGCGGAGAGGGCAGGGAGGGAAAAAGGGGAATGGTCGTGACCATAACGCAAATACTCGTTGAATATGCAGGCTCTATTCGCAAACAATTGCTGGCGAATCCGACCAATGTCGAACAAGATTTGGCTCCGGTATTCAAAACATTGCTTGAAAAACTATTGCCGCACATCCCAATCACTGACCTGACCGTCACATCGGAATATGCCAAAGCAGGCATAGGCCGTCCGGACATAGCACTGACCCGCCCCGGTCAACCGCCACGCGCGTTCGTGGAGCTGAAAGCCCCCGGCAAACCAGACGATCCGGCCAAATTCAAAGACGCGCATGACAAGCGCCAGTTTGAACGCTTCAAATCGCTGCCTGTTTGGGCGATCTCAAACTTTTCGCACCTGCGTACGTTTGAACGTGACGCCGAAGTCTGGTCGGGCGAAATCGTCCCCGCCAAAGCCATCGATCCCAACACCAGCGACGCCAAAGCGGCAAAGATGATTGAGGCCATCGACACTGGCCCTCTGCTCCGTGCGCTAACTCCGCTTGCGCTTGCCAACCCGCCATCGGCAAAGGATGCGAAGGAACTGGCGGGCAATCTCGCTCACGCCGCCCGTCTGGTGCGCGCCATAGTCGAGGATGCGCTGGCGGAACTCAGCGAAGCGGACACGACCGGCCACCCCATCCAAGAAGTCTGCGACGTATTCCGGCAGGAACTCTACGCCCGCCCTGAAGCCGGGGGTTTCAGCAACAAGACATTTGAAGTCCTGTTCTCCGCCGCCTTTGCGCAGACACTGGCGTTCGGATTGTTGCTGGTGCGCGAAGCAACGGGCAAGCCAGTGGACAGCACGGCATGGAATAAAATGCCCGACGAACATCCATTGATGAAAACGGCGTTGCGGGTGCTTAGCCAGCCAGAGGTGGTCGATCTGCTCGGCGTCGGCTTCGACATCATGATTGATACCGTCAACAGCCTGAACGAAGACCTGTTGGCGGTGAAGGATGACGGCACCGATCCGATCCTGTATTTCTACGAAGATTTCCTGGAAGTGTTCGATCCCGAGGGGCGCAAACGATATGGCGTTTATTACACGCCGATAGAGGTTGTGCGCTATATGGTCGGCGCGCTTGACCGGGTGCTGCGTGAGGATTTGAAAACCGACGGGCTGGATGACCAGAATGTCACCATTCTCGATCCTGCAACTGGCACTGGCACGTTTTTGCTCGGCGTCGCCGAACGGCTGCGCAACGATATTGAGGCCAAGGAAGGCAAGCCCGCCGCGCGCAAAGCATTAAAAGACCTGATGGGCAGGATGTTCGCGTTCGAACTGCTCGTCGGCCCCTATGCTGTGGCGCATTACCGGCTGCACCATACGCTTGCCGCGCCAAGCAAAGAGGATGGGGCGGAGGGGGTGGAATTGCCAAGGTTGGGCGTATTTCTGGCCGATACTTTGGCCGAACCACGCACCGAGGCGACCAAGGGCAGCACCGGCTTTCTCTATGCCGGGATCGGCAATGAACGGTCAGAGGCCGACAAGATTAAGCAGCAACAGCCTGTGTTGGCGATCATCGGCAACCCGCCCTATCGGCGGCTGTTGAAAGGAGAATCCGAAGCACTTGTTGGGGGCTGGATGGATGAAAAGCTCGACGAGCTTAAACAATCGGTAAGGGATGCTGGCTGGGCTAACCAGTTAAATACCTTTCCCGAATTGTCAGTAGCGTTCTGGCGTTGGTCTATGTGGAAATTGTTCGAAAGCGACGGTGCGGAAGGCAAGGGCGTTGTGGCTTTTATTACAAACCGGACATTTCTTGCAGGAAAGCCCTATGCCGGATTGCGCAAGATGATGCGCGAGCGCTTTGATAGAATCGAAATTATTGATTTACGTGGTGATATGCGACGTGGGGAACGTGCAGGAATTGAAGGCGATCAAGGTGTTTTTAATATTCAAGTCGGCACCGCGATAACGATTGCCATTGCGAATGGTAACAAGTCTGCCGGAGAGTTGGCAAAAATCGAGTATGTAGATAGCTGGGAAAAGGACGCGTTCGGAAGAAAAGCAAAACTGGAGTGGCTGGCTGCGGCCACAGATGCAGGGCATGTCACCGGTGCCGTCCCCGTAGATCGGGAGCCGTTGGCGGATATGCGACCAGTGCCATTTCAAAACGGTCAGTATCCAAGCTTGAGGCAGATATTCGCTTTTTCAAAATCTGGAATGAAATCCGGCAACGATCCCGCCTTTGTAAAAGTGCGGCAGGAGGAACTGAAAAATGCGGTGACGCCTTATTTAGCTTCACGCACAGACCCAACTTACGTAGCGGCGTTTGAGAAGCAATATGTCTATCGTCCATTAGATATTCGTTGGTTTTTCAATGATCGTGAATTGCTTAACCGTCCAGGGCCTGAAATGCAGGCTGTGTGGGGCGAGGACAATCGCGGGTTTTATGCCATGCCACTCGGTACAGGTTCCGGTCCCGCTGTTTGGTGCCACGCTTTAATTCCAGATTATCACTCCCTCAGCGGCAGAGGCGGCTACGCCTTCCCGCTCTACGACCGCCGCCCCGGCAACAACCCAGTCAACCTTAGCCCCGCTTTGCTGGCGGGGCTTGCCATGACCTATGGTCGGCCGGTCACACCCGAAGATGTGTTCGATGCCATGCTCGCCTTACTCTCGGCGACATCCTACACTCTGCGCTTTGCCGAAGATCTGGAGGATGTGTTCCCGCATATCCCGTTCCCCTCCGCCCATTCGGTATTCAAACGCGCCGCCGCAATTGGGGCCGAAATCCGCAGCCTTGAAACCTTCGCCCGCAAACCCGGCGATGCGTTTCTCACCGCGAAACTGGCGCGACAGGAAACCGACGCCAATGGCGTGCTCGCCGACAGTATCGACCTGAAAGATGGCGAAATCATCCTGTGCGCCGACGGATCAGGCCGCTTGTCCGGTATCCCCGAAAACATATGGCAATTTGCCGTATCGGGTTATCGCCTCCTTCCCCGCTGGCTTGGTGCGCGGGCCGGGCAAGAGGTGGACCGTGCTTTCATCAAATCGGTGCGCGATATTGCGGGCCGCATCGCCGAACTGATTGACCTTTTTGACCGTGCCGATATTGTTCTAATCGACGCGTTGAAAAAGACCGAAACGCGCGAAAAACTGGGATTGAATTGAGCGAAAGATATGACTGATTCGCAAACTGACCTTTTTGGAAACGGCCCCGCTCAACCTGATATGTTCGCTGAACATCGCCCCGTTCCGGCCTATGACCCCGCCACTTACAAACCCGATTTGGCCGTGGTGCGCGGGCGGCTGCATCAATGGCTGGCCGATGTGAGGGCTTGCGAGGCAGGTTCACCTTGGGAGGAACGCGAGACAGGTTCCAACGTCACCGTCTTTCGCCAAATGGCAAACTGGCTTCCCGAGGAAGAACGCGACCAACTGCGCCTTGAATTTGTGCAAGAGCTGGAGCGGCTTAAAATCGCGGCTTAAATTCCCCATCGTAAATCGATGGGAGAGTGATTCATATCCGCCTCGTCACCCTGACCGCCATCACGCCGTCCGCGCCCGCCTCCACCACGCACGCCACGCCGTATACCGCGCCAAGGGTTTCGCGGGTCAGGACCTCTGCCGGGGTTCCGCTCGCGTATACTGCGCCGCCCCGCATCAGCACGATGTGGTCGGCGATGCGGGCTGCTTGGGTTAGATCGTGCAGCACCGCGATGACGCCGGTGCCGCGTTTTGCTTGTGCGTTTAAGACATCCAGCATGTCGATCTGGTGCCCGGGATCAAGATTGGCGAGCGGCTCGTCGGTTAGGAGCCACTCCGGTTCCCCCGCCAGCACTCGCGCCAGCAGCACGCGGGCGCGTTCGCCGCCGGAGAGTTGCTTTACGTTGCGCGTGGCGAACTGGGCGGTGTCGGTGGCGCGCATGGCGGCGTCTATGGCTGCTGTATCGTGTGCGGATAATCCGCCGCGTTCTACCCACGCGAACCGCCCCAGTGCCACCAAAGCACGCGCCTCGATATCCCAGTGGACGTCACCTGATTGGGGGAGCAGGCCGATTTTGCGGGCGCGGTCTTTGGCAGGTATCGTTAGGAGCGGCATGCTGTCGAGCGTGACGGCCCCGGTGTCAACGCGGCGGCTTCCCGCAAGGCACGCGAGCAAGCTTGATTTGCCCGCACCATTGGGGCCAAGGATCACGGTGACTTTGCCGGGTGCGCAATGGGCAGTGACACTGCTTAACACGCGGCGTCCTGAAAGGGTCAGGTCAATGGCATCGGCGCGCAGCATCAGGCGACCTTTCCGCGCTGTTTCATCAATATCGCAAGGAAGAACGGCGCGCCAAGAGCGGTCATCGCAATACCAAGCCGCACTTCGCCCACACCCGGCGTCAGGCGCACCAGACTGTCGGCGACAAGCGTTAATATCGCGCCGCCAAGGGCAGACGGAATGAGGATCTTCGAAGGCTGTTCGCCCATGATACTGCGGATTACGTGCGGTACGATCAGGCCGACAAAGCCGACGACGCCCGACACCGCGACGCTGGCACCCACACACAGGCCGACGCCAGCGACTATGCAGAATTGCAGGCTGCGCAGGTCAACGCCCATACTCTGCGCCACGGCCTCGCCAAGGGTTAGGGCATCCAAAGCGCGGCCTGTGCTGATAAGGAGTGCTCCGCCGATGACGATGAACGGCAGCGCGTGGATCACATCGTCGTTGCCGCGGTCGGTCAGCGCGCCCATCAGCCAGCTGATAATCTCGGATGACGCAAACGGATTGGGTGCGATGCTGATGATGAGTGCGGTGAGTGACCCCGCGAGTGTGGAGAGCACCACGCCGCCCAGAATGAAGCCGAGTGTCCCGCCTGCGCGGTTGGCCATAAGTGCAAGGAGCGCAATGCTGGATGCCGCCCCGGCCATGGCGCAACCGAACAGGCCAAAGGGCAAAGCGGCTGCTCCAAAAGATATGGCGATGACACCGCCCAATGCGGCGCTGGCGGAAACCCCAACTACTGTAGGATCGGCGAGCGGGTTGCGCATATAGCCTTGCAGGACCGCACCAGAGAGCCCGAGCGCCCCGCCGATCAGC
>JAYUPC010000066.1:0-14665 GCA_043760355.1 Sphingomonadales bacterium | reverse complement strand
GTCTGCTGATTATCGGCGCGGTGGAAATTGCGATCAGCCTGTCTGCAATCGCGGTTGCAATGGGTTTTGCTGTGACGGTTATTGATCCCCGTGCGCGGTTTTTGACCGAGGAACGCTTTCCTGGCGTTGCGCTTGATGACCGCTGGCCTGACGAAGCGGTGGCAGCGCTCAGGCCAGATAGCCGAACCGCGATAGTCACGCTCAGCCACGATACCAAGATCGATGACCCCGCATTAATGGCGGCACTGGCAAGTCCGGCGTCTTATGTCGCCGCCCTCGGGTCAAAGGCTTCGCACGCGGCCCGCGTCGAACGGCTTAGGGATGCGGGTGTGGATGCGGGTCAACTGGAACGTATCGAAGGCCCTGCCGGTGTTGCGATCAACGCCATCAGTGCGCCCGAAATTGCGCTTTCTATAGCAGGCGGCATGATCCGGGCATTTAATGATGGATTACGCTAATATTGCGGTCGCGTTACTCGCTGCCGGGCACGGGAAGCGGTTTGGCGGGGATAAGCTGTCAGCTGATCTGGGCGGTGTACCCGTTGGTTTGATGGCTGCACGGACACTATCGGACATGGGTTTTGGTGCGATGTTTGCGGTATGCCGCGAAGAGGCGCTGGCTCCGGCACTTGAAGGGCTTGGTTTTCATGCTCTATATAACGATCAACCCGGTTTAGGTCAGTCGCACTCGCTCCACATTGCGGTTCGGGCGGCAGAGCAAACGCCGGTCCAGGCATTACTCGTCTGCCTTGCCGATATGCCCTTTGTTACTGCTGCGCATATCTCCGACACTGTTGCTAAAATGAGCGTATATAACTGCATTATCGCTTCCCATAACGGTACTCGCCCAATGCCGCCAGCGCTCTTCCCCCGCAATAGTTGGCCACAACTCCTAGGCACCAAAGGCGATGCAGGTGCGCGCTTGTTACTGGCTGGTGCTCGCCATACTCAGGCCCCGCCAGAAACCCTGATCGATATCGATACCACCGCGGACCTTGCCGCCGCGCGTGCGTCGCTTTAGATAACTGTCTATGACTCAGGACCTAGCCGAAAAATCGATCCATGCCGCACTTTGCAATCCGCAGTTGATGGAGGCTGCGTTGGCGTTGCATGAAAACCGGCTGCACGATGCCGAACCGGTGTTGAAAGCGCATCTTAAAAATGATCCCTTCGATGTGGCTGCGATACGGATGCTTGCTGAATTGGCTGGGCGGATCGGACGTTATCCCGATGCCGAAAATTTGTTACGGAGGGCTGTTGAACTTGCGCCGACCTTTGCGCCTGCACGCTCCAATCTGGCGTTGGTGCTTTACCGGCAAGGTCGCATTACCGATGCGGTGATCGAGCTTGATTTGTTGCTTGACGACAATTCAGAAGACTGGGGCGCTGCAAATCTAAAGGCGGCGGCGGCAAGCCGGGTCGGCGATTATGGTGACGCGGTTGCTTTGTATGAAGCCATACTAGCCTCACGCCCCGCGCAAGAAAAAATCTGGATGTCATTCGGGCATGTCCTTAAAACTGTTGGGCGTCGTGATGATAGCATCGCCGCCTATCGCAAGGCGCTGGACCTTAAACCCGAATATGGCGAGGTTTGGTGGAGTCTGGCTAATCTGAAAACGGTCATATTTGATCACGCAGATATAGCCATAATGCACGCCGAATTGGGTAATGCTGACCTGTCAGTTGAAGATCGTTTCCATATCGATTTTGCTTTGGGGAAAGCGTTTGAAGATCGCGGTGCTTGGGTCAAATCCTTTGCGCATTATGATGCTGGTAACCGCTTGCGCCGTGAACAAATCGACTATGATAACACTGAAAACAGCAAAATGGTGGCTGGACGCGCAGCGTTAATGACACCGGCATTCTTCTCTGACGCGGGCGGGTGTGAAGCAGCCGATCCGATCTTTATTGTCGGGATGCCGCGTGCCGGATCAACCCTGATTGAACAGATTTTAGCAAGCCATTCGTTGATCGAGGGTACACAGGAGTTGCCCGATATTGGCATGATGGTGCAAAGATTGGCAGCGCGACGGCACGACGGTAACGACAGCGATTTTCTGACTGAGTTAGCAGCACTGACCCTTGATGATCGTTTGCGTCTAGGCGCGGAATATATTGCCCGCACACGCATTCACCGCAAAACCGACAAACCTTTTTTCATCGATAAAATGCCCAATAACTGGATGCATGTGACCTTTATCCAGCAGATATTGCCCAATGCGAAAATTATCGATGCACGTCGGCATCCGATGGATTGCTGTTTTTCCAACTTCAAACAGCATTTTGCGCGGGGCCAGTCCTTTAGTTATGACCTGAGTGATATAGGGCATTATTATGGCAACTATGTACGGATGATGCAGGCAATGGAGAAGGCACTTCCTGGGCGCATTCACCGGGTGATCCATGAACAGCTGGTAGATGATACCGAAACCGAAATCCGTTCCATGCTGGCTTATCTTGGCGTTGCATTTGAGGAAACTTGTTTGCGTTTTTTTGAAAATGACCGTGCCGTGCAGACACCAAGTGCCGAACAAGTGCGCAGGCCTATCAACACAGATGGAATGGATAAGTGGAAGAATTTTGAACCGTGGCTTGATCCATTGAAAAACGCTTTGGGGGATGTGCTCGTTCATTATCCACATGACCCCGTTTGAAGAGATTTTGATCGTTGCGATATTGTCACACTATTACGTGAATGACTGGCTACTTTCTAGCTTTGGTAATAAATAATTGACGAATGCTGTCCAAATGGTCGATTGTTTCACAATTGCTGCAAAAATAGGACATTTATGAAAAACATCTCATCTTTCGCCGATGACAATATGCGCAAAACTCTTATCGCATTACTCGGGTCAACAATACTGAGCGCAACGCCAGTATATGCACAATCAGCCGATACTGCTGAAGAAGAAATTCCGGGCGAGATTGTTGTAACTGCAACCAAGCGTTCGGAAAGCTTGCAGAATGTTCCCATCAGTATAACCGCACTGACGAATGAAAAGCTGGAACAGAATCAGGTTTCTAGCTTTGATGATTATGTGAAGTTGCTTCCAAGTGTCAGTTACCAGTCGTTCGGCCCAGGTCAAGCACAGCTTTATTTTCGAGGGATTGCAACGGGCGGTGATGGGTTAGCTTCTGGACCACTACCTGGAAGCGGCTTATATATTGACGAAATACCGGTTACGACGATTTTCAGTTCAGTCGACATCCACGCCTATGATCTCGCACGTGTGGAAGCTCTCGCTGGTCCTCAAGGTACACTTTACGGGGCAAGCTCGCTTTCTGGGACATTACGGCTCATCACCAACAAGCCTAGTACTAAAGGGTTCTCCGGTTCGGTTGATGCTGAGATAAACAAATATGATGCGGGAGGATTTGGCGGCTTGTTAGAAGGCTATCTGAATGTACCTCTGACCGATCGGATGGCATTTCGCGTTGTAGGTTTTTATGAACGTCAAGGCGGATATATTGATAATACACTAGCCACCCGCACATATCAGCGGCCACGGACGATTGGTACAGATGCTAATGGTGATCCCATCGTCGCCAACGCGCCTTTGACGATTAGTAATGCCGCTTTGGTCAAAAAGGATTATAACGAAGTAGAAACTTACGGTGGTCGAGCTGCTTTAGGAATAGACCTTAACGATGATTGGACCGTTACACCTGCGTTAATCTATCAGCACCAGAAAACCAAAGGGCAGTTCCTTTTCGATCCGCGAGCTGGTGATCTTCAGAACCATGACTTTGTGCCGAGCGGCACATTAGACAATTGGTATCTTGCCTCCCTCACAATTCAAGGAAAACTGAGTAACTGGGATGTTACGTATTCCGGATCGTATCTTAACCGGAAATTTGATAGTGTAGCAGACTACTCTTATTTCAACGTCGCTTATGATACATATACTGATTACAATTATCTAGTTGATAATCTGGGGCGTAATATCGACCCCACCCAATCGGTTCGCGGTTTCGACAAATATAATAAAATGGCGCACGAGTTGCGTATCAGTTCGCCGTCGGCTGATCGTTTTCGCCTAACCGTCGGAATGTTCCTGCAGCGTCAGGCCGATGACCGCATTGCTGAATATATTGTTCCAGCAGGCCTTAGCCGCGCCGTTGCGCCATTTAGCCCGCCCGTTCCAGGCGGTGGTCCTAACGACGTCTTTTTCACCAGCATCCACCGCGTTGATCGCGATTATGCAGTGTTTGGTGAAGCTGCTTTCGATATCTTACCAAATTTGACATTGCTGGGGGGCATTCGTGGTTTCATAGCCAAGAACACTCTCAACGGTTTTTCTGGTGGCGCGGGAGCTGTTGATCGCCAGATCAATTTGTTCGGATGCACTGGCACGACGGCGCTGCAGTGCCCGAATATTGACAAGAAATACGTAGAAAGTGGCGAAACACATAAGGTCAATCTTACGTGGAAAGCCAACCAAGACCGCTTATTCTATGTAACATATTCAACTGGTTTCCGGCCCGGAGGTAACAACCGGGATGCGTTTGCTCTCAACAGGCTTCAAAGTTTACCACCGTATAAAGCCGATACACTGACGAATTTCGAAATGGGATGGAAGACTCAGTGGCTTGACCGCAAGCTGAGATTTAATGGCGCCATTTTTCTAGAAAACTGGAAAGACGTACAATATAGCTTACCAGGTCTTCTTGGCATCGTGTATACAGTGAATGCTGGTAACGCCCGGTCAAAGGGGGTCGAGGCAGATATAAATTGGGCCATTGGGGGACTTACTCTGGCGGCCTCTGGAACATATGTTGATGCCAAAATAACCAAGGCATTTTCAACGGTCGCTCCAAAAGGAACACGACTTCCGGTCACACCAAAGGTGAAAATTAACGCTACAGCCCGTTATGATTTTCAGCTTGCCCAGAATGAGGCCTTTTTGCAGGGTGCCCTCGGCTATCAAAGCGGGACCACTACTTCTTTGACCCCGACCGATGCTGTTGTAATAGGCCCGACTAAAGCATTCGCCACCGTAGATTTTTCAGCGGGTGTGAAATTGGGAGGTTTCTCATTCAGTGCTTATGTGCAAAATGCTTTCGACAAGCGCGGGATACTTAGCAAGAACATCACTTGCGCACCTAATTTATGCGGAGCATTTGCGCGTGTATATCCCACACAGCCCCGCATCTTTGGCCTTAAGCTTGGAACCAAATTCTGATCGTCTAAAAAGTTTCTCGTGGGAGGGGAAAAGAAAGCCGGGCCGATTGGTCCGGCTTTTTTACGCCCTTTGATTTACGCTCGCCGCAACCAGCGTCCTACAAAAGAGCGCTCAGCCAATATCTCGGCAGCGCAGTTATGCCCCGGCGCGCCTGTTACCCCGCCACCGGGATGGGTGCCAGCACCGCACATATACAGCCCCTGTATCGGGCCGCGATAGGCGCCATTGCCAAGCACGGGGCGTGCTGACCAGAGCTGATCGAGGCTCATATTGCCGTGCATGATGTCGCCGCCCGCTAACCCGAATTTGCGTTCGAGGCCCAGTGGAGAAAGTATCTGTTGTCCCAAAATTGAGGCACGGAAGCCGGGCGCATAGGCTTCTACCGTGTCTATAATCGTATCGGCTGCTTTGCCTTCGTCAGCATCCCAGTCATGATCTGGCGCGAATTGCTGGCAGAACAGGCTTGCTACATGCTGTCCAGCAGGCGCAAGGCTGTCATCAATGATCGACGGGATCAACATCTCGACAATCGGTTTTTTCGACCAACCGAACTGTTTTGCGTCGGTAAAGGCGCGGTCCATGTAATCGAGCGTCGGCGCGATGATAATACCCGATTGGTGATGTTCGCCTATTTCTGGAAGGCAAGTAAAGCGCGGCAATTCGCTGAGCGCCACATTCATCCGGAACGTGCCAGATCCCGTTTTGAAGCCCTTTATCCGCCGGACAAATTCAGCACCCAAATCGCCCGGGTCGATCATCTTTTCATAAAGCAGTTTGGGCCCGACATTGGCGATGACGCGCTCTGCCATAACCTCTTCGCCACCATTCAGCTTAACGCCCACGGCCTTACCGCCATCGACGACCACCTTGTCGACCGGGCTTTCCAGACTGATCTCGACGCCCAAATCGCGAACAACCTTTGCCATGATCTGCGTGATTGCGCCCATGCCACCGATGCTATGGCCCCATGCGCCTTTCTTGCCGTTCACCTCGCCAAAGACATGGTGCAGCAGGACATACGCACTGCCCGGCGTATCTGGGCTGGCATAATTGCCGACGACCGCGTCAAAACCGAACGCGGCCTTTACCGCTTCGCTTTCAAACCATCCGTCAAGGAATGTGCGCGCCGATTTGGTGAACAGGTCAAGCACATCGCGTTGCTGCGATAGCGACAGTTTCATAAGGCCGCGCCCTTGCAACGCGCCATCGATCAATGTCTTGATCCCTCCACCAATATTGGGCGGGGATTTGAGCGCCAGATCGCGCAGCACATCGGCCACCCCTTCCAACATATCATAATATTGCGGCAACACATTCGCGTCATGTTCGGAAAAACGCCTAAACTCGGCCTGTGTAGGTTCCAATCCACCGCCCAGTTTCAGATAACCCCCATCCTCCTGCGGCAGGAAGTTGGAGATCGGCCTTTCAATCACGCGGTATCCGTGCTCCGCCAGTTTCATGTCGGCGATGACTTTGGGTTGAAGCAAGCTGACGGTGTAGCTCGCCACCGAATTGCGGAAGCCGGGATAAAACTCCTCAGTAACCGCTGCCCCGCCCACGACATTACGGGCTTCGACTATGCGGACCTTCAGTCCTGCGCGTGCGAGATAAAAGGCGCAGACAAGGCCGTTATGCCCTGCTCCGATAATGACGGCATCGTATTTCATGTATAGCTTTCTGGAGGAATTGCGCCCCGTGCTTCGGGGATCAGAGTACGAAGTTTGCGGGCAAAGCCGCGCAGGCACACTTCGCTCTCGCCAAGTGGGCCGGGCACATAGGCACTGCTTTCCATGCCGGCCTGTACGCGCGCAATTAGGGCGGTGTCCTCGGCATTCACCTGCCGGTTGATCCGCCAGTTCAGATAGCGTGCAGCCTTCATCTCGCGGCGCGTATCGGGGAGCGCATAAGCAATTTCGCGGATTATTGTTTGTGTTGGAGAAACCGGAATGAACTGCATGAAATCAACCTGATCGGGATAGATGTCGAAAGCAACATTGGGCCAAAGCTTGAAATAGAGCCAATGTCGCTGCACCGCCTCTGGCAGATGATCGGCGCGGGGCAAGAGTTTCTGATAAGCGCGTTCGGAAATATTGGCACTGGGCCGATCGGTAAGGTCGCCCCACATGCGATCGACATGCTGCTCTGCTTCTATCCCGTAGCCACGCCCGAACAACCGCGTTAGCCCGGGATGGGCAACGGGGATATGCAGCGCGTCGGAATAATTATCCGCGACATTCTTCCAGTTCACGGCGCGCGGCCGCATCGTCACCCGACCAAAGGCGCGCATTTCGGGGAAACGGTACGGGGCGATCATATCCTCATAAGGTGCCATCATGTCGGTAACGCTGGGTCCGTCACCTGCCAGCCGGACAAATATAAAGCCTTGCCAAATTTCGCACTGTACCGTGATAAGACCAATCGATTGCGTATCTAGCCCGGTATAATCCGCCTTGTTCGGCACTCCGGAAAGCCGTCCGTCCTTCTCATAGGTCCAGCCGTGATAGGGACACACAAGCTTCTTCGCGCATCCCTGCGACCCGTCCACTAATCGCGAAGCGCGGTGGCGGCAGACATTGTGAAAGGCGCGGACTTCGCCGTTATCGTCGCGCATTACGATCACGCTTTCGCCCAATAGCTCCAAGCTATGCCAATCGCCAGCACGGGGAATATCGCTGACATGGCAAACGATTTGCCAGCTTGGGCGGATGACGCGCTCCATTTCCACAGCAAAGAAATCGGGATTATGGTAAGTCCAGCCGGGCAGACTAAAGCCCGATTGAGGGTCGGCTGATTGCGCAGCAATATGAAGTGGGTTAGCCATATACATCTATAGCCATATTGATACCGGCTTGCATAGCGCAGACGTAAACTTGGCGCTTGATTTTGCCAGTCACTCCTCACAAAGTTAATCGGGCAGTTAAAGGAGAGCATGATGCAATTGGCGACTATCGGATTTAGCGAGGAACAAGGCGAACTGCTCGATATCGCAGCCAATTTCTGTCGCGATAAATCGCCCATCGCAAAGGTCCGTGCGCTCATAGATAGTGAGCTGGGTTATGATGAGGACATATGGCATGAAATAGCCGATCTTGGGTGGCTCTCCATTGCGGTGCCAGAGGCACACGGCGGCGTTGGCCTGACAATGGCAGAGGTGGTGCCGGTGGTTGAACAAATGGGACGGAACTTGCTTGCATCGCCATTTGTTGCGACGAGCGTTGCGATGCAGGCCTTGATTGCGGGCGGAACAGAGGACCAACAATCGCAGTGGCTGCCGCAACTGGCCGCAGGAACTATTGGTACGCTGGCGCTATCCGAGGCCCATGGCGATTGGGATCTGCATAATATCACCTGCACCGCGCACGTCGAAGGTGAACGCATATTGCTGTCGGGAACAAAATATTTCGTGCTGTGGGCAAATGTGGCGCAGGTCATTATTGCATCAGTCTTGCTTGACGGGAAACCGGCTTTAGTTATGTTGGCTGCCGCTGATATACTCGCTGGAGCTCTTCGGCGTGAGGTAATTATTGACGAAACGACACGCAGTTTTGCGCTTAGTCTTGATGGTATTTCGATCCCGACATCGGCACTGCTGGATCCGGCAAAGGCAAAAGCCACATTATCTGCGGTTGAAATGGCAGCATCGCTTCTCCAGAGCGCGGAGAATGTCGGCGGTACACAGAGCGTCATCGATTATACGCTCAGCTATCTGACCACACGCAAACAGTTTGGGAAATTGATCGGCGAGTATCAGGCGCTCAAGCACCCGATGGTCGATGCCTATGTCGATTATGAAAAGGCGCGGTCGCATCTTTATAGTGCGGCGTATAGTTTGGGCGATCAAGGCATGGGCGAAATCGCCGTGCGAATGGCGAGTGCTGCAGCTGAGGGCGCATATAGTTTTGCTGCCGACCGTGCGATCCAGTTCCACGGCGGTTTTGGCTTTACCCATGATTGCGATGCAGGGCTGCACCGGCGCGCGGCCATATTTGCGGCATCGCAATTTGGGGATGCCGTATGGCAACGGGCAAAGCTCGCTGATTTGTTACTTGGATAATAGCCCCGGCCCAAAAATTGCCCCGGCGTTGTGGGGACGCCGGGGCAGTTGGACCAGTTGTCGGTTCGATTTACTGCGAACCAACGTATAAAACGGTATAGATTAACGCAGCAGGTTCATCACCCCCTGCTGGCTTTGGTTTGCTTGTGCCAGCATTGCAGTGGATGCTTGTGACAGGATTTGGGCCGAAGCAAGCTTGGTTGATTCCGCCGAGAAATCGGCGTCTTCAATTCGCGATTTGGCTTCTGTCAAATTAGTGGTGGTTGCTGTCAGATTATTGACGGTTGCTTCCAACCGGTTTTGTGATGCACCCAAATCGGCACGCTGTGACGCAACCGTTTGGATCGCGGTGTCGAGTGTGGCAAGGGCTGTGCTTGCCCCGGTCGCAGTTGCCACGCTAACCGTGCTGCCCAAAGTCGACAAGTCGGCAATTGTGATATTGACAACTTCGCCAGTGTTTACGCCGGTTTGAATGTTGAGATTTGCTGTACCGTCGAGCAATTTCGTGCCGTTAAAGTCAGTACGTCCTGCAATATCGCCAATCTGTGCCTGAAGTGCGGTTACTTCAGCCTGCAATGCTGTGCGATCCGATGCGCCTGCGGTACCACTTGCCGATTGCACCGCGAGTTCACGCATACGCACCAGCATGTTGGAGATTTCGCCCATCGCGCCTTCTGCGGTTTGTGCAAGCGAGATGCCGTCATTGGCATTGCGCACGGCCTGATTAAGTCCGCGCACTTTTGCGTCCATTCGGGTGGCAATGGCAAGGCCGGCGGCGTCGTCTTTTGCGCTGTTGATGCGCTTGCCGCTTGATAGGCGCTCCATTGCTGTGCCAAGCATGTTGTTGGCGATACGTGAGCTATTCTGTGCGCGCAGTGCGCTTACATTGGTATTGATTACAGTCATTATTCTTGCCTTTCAGTTGGTATGCCTTGGCGGCCCGACCAAAGAGAGCAGCCACGAAATGAGTAACGGCGGATATGCCGGGGACTTAAATCGGGGCGTCAATAAGCTGACGATTGGCGACGATGCTAAGGGGAAACCCGCCACAATCCGCCCCAAAGCAGTTTTGGCACGGCCTTTGCTTTTGTCCTCGTGCGGGCAGATTGCCTTGCGCCAGATGAGGATAAACCACCGATGTCGACCATCGATCAAAGCCGGTTACTGCAGATGCGTAGCACGATACTGAACCAGAACAGCGCGCTGCAACGTGCCGCTGGGCGGGATGGTGTGGTTGGCGCAGCTATTCCCGGCGCCGGTGCACCCGTCGGCTTTGGCAAAACTATGACCGATGCGTTGAAGGCGGTGAGCGAACAACAGACGATGGCAGGCGACATGAGTGCCGCCTATGAACGCGGCGATACGCATGACATTGTTTCGGTGATGGTCGAACGGCAAAAGGCGTCGTTGGGTTTTGAGGCGACGTTACAGGTCCGCAACAAGCTGCTCGGCGCGTACCGCGACATCATGAATATGCCGGTATAATCAGGTGGCTGCTCAGGAAATTCTCTCCCCAGGCGATATGATCGCGGCGCGTCCGGCAAATATGGCGAACAGCCCCTTTGCCGGATTGACGCAGCTCACCAGCCAGCCAGCTTTTAAGCGTGCACTGCCCGGCATTGCTCTGTTGGGTGCAGCGGTGTTGGCGTACGGCGCGTATACTTCGCTAACTGCACCCGCCCAAGTGCCGGTGTTCCAAGGGTTGGCCGATGCCGATAAAGCTGCGGTCGCAGATGCGCTGCAGGCATCGGGATTAAGCTATAATATAGACAATGCAACCGGCGCCGTCGAGGTTGGCGAAGATGACGTCCATAAAGCCCGGATGCTGCTCGCCGCACAAGGCCTTCCCAAAGCAGCTCCCGCAGGCGATACCCTGCGCGCATCAATGCCGATGGGATCAAGCCGTGCGGTTGAGGGTGAAACGCTGCGCGGTGCCCGCGAGGCTGATCTTGCGCGCACGATAGAGGCGATTGACGCCGTTAAAACTGCACGCATCCATTTGGCCACCCCTGAACCCAGTGTCTTTGTCCGCGAAAATGCAGCCCCGGCTGCTTCGGTCATGCTGACTTTACAACAGGGCCGCAGCCTTTCCGAAGCACAAGTGCGCGCGATACGGCATTTGGTGGCATCTTCGGTTCCCGGGCTTACGCCTGAACAGGTCGCAGTGATCGATCAATCCGGCGCTTTGCTTTCGCAAGGCGAAACCGGAGCAGACAACCAGAATTTTCAACTGCAACTCCAAATGGAGGATCGCTATCGTCAGGCACTCGCGGGCTTGCTTGGTCCAATGTTGGGGCAGGGCAATTATTCGGTTGAGGTTCACGCCGATGTTGATCTGGAAGAAAGCCAGTCCACCCGTGAAACCTATCCCAAGGATGACAAGGCGTTGCGGCGTGAAGAAGGGAATAGCTCCACATCGCCCTCAGAAAATTCTTCACAGGCCATCGGCATTCCGGGTGCGCTGTCCAATCAGCCACCACCCGCATCGCAACTAACAACCATGCAGCCTGCTGCCAATCCGCCCGTCAACCCATCTGCGTCGGTGACATCTGGACAGGGCTCTGCGGAAGAAAATTACACCCGTAGCTTTGATGTAGGACGCGAAATTTCGGTTACGCACAAACCACAGGGTCGTTTGGCACGCTTAAGTGTGGCGGTGGCGCTGCGCGATGTGAAAGGCACCAAGCCCCGCAGTGCAGCTGAAATCACGGCAATTGGTGATCTGGTAAAAGGGGCCGTTGGTTATGATCAGGCGCGCGGCGATGTGGTGGCGATATCTTCACGGAAATTTGTCGAAATCCCTGAAAGCAAGACCAGCTGGACCGACGCGCCTTGGTTGATGCCGCTCATCCGGCAAGTTGGCGCATTGCTAGGCGGGTTATTGGTCCTGATATTTCTTGGTCGGCCTATGTTGAAATTGTTGCGCAGCAAAAGCACAGCAAATGACACAGCCGCAATCGAACAGCAATTGCTCAGCGCTACTGAAAACAGCCCGCGTCAGGTAACCCTTGAGATGATCGAAGCTGCCCCAAGTTACGAGGCGCGGGCCAATCTGGTGCGCAGCTTTGTCGGACAGGATGCCGAACGCGCCGCCCTTGTCGTGCGACAGCTTATGCAGGAGGGTGGCAATGGAAACGGATAACGAACTGACATCGCAGCCTGCACAATCGCCAGCAATTGATGGCGCATCGGCGGCAGCGATTCTGTTGATGTTGCTTAAAGAAAGCGAAGCTGCAGCGATCCTGAAGCATCTAGAACCTGGCGACGTCCACCGCCTTGGCAAGGCTATGTTCAGTGCGGCACAGGCGAGCGAGCAGGAGGTCGAACTCGCGCTTGACCGCTTTGTTCTTGGCAGCCGCAATGTCTCCGCTCTGGCGGTCGGTGCTGAACCCCGCATCCGTAAAGTGATGCACGAGGCGCTCGGTAATGTGCGCGCAGACAATGTGCTGGCCGCTGTCGCTCCTCGGTCGAGCGTGGGTGCGCTTGATATATTACGCTGGATGGAGGTGCCGGTGATCCAGAATGTTCTGCAAACCGAACATCCCCAAGTGGGGGCGATTATCCTGTCGGTGCTAACGCCCGAGATAGCCGGTGCGGCGTTAGAAGGGCTGGACTAAGCCGTACAAACCGATTTGTTGCTCCGCGCTGCGCGGCTGGAGGCGGTCCCGGGGGATGCAATAGCTGATTTGGAGACGATCTTGCGGAGTGCGTCTGAACGTAAAGCCGCCGCGATGGGAATGAAAATCGGCGGGAAATATGATGTCGCAAAAATAGTCAATAATATGAAGAAGGCAAGCGGCGAACGGGTGCTGCGGGCGGTAAAGAAACAAGACAAGTTGTTGGGTCAGGCGATTGAGGAAGAAATGTTCGTCTTCGATAACCTCATGGCGCTCGATACGAAGAGCCTTGGGGCGCTGATGTGCTGCGTTGATGCGTCAATTCTTGGTCTTGCTCTTAAGGGTGCTGGTGACGGGCTGGTTGCGAAAATGCTAGCTTCCATGTCGGCCCGCGCCGCTGAAAGTATTCGTGACGAGATGGCTGAAAGCGGCCTGGTTAAGCGTGCCGAGGTTGAAGAAGCGCAAAAGGCGATCATTGCAATTGCCCGCAGTCTTGCAGCCGAAGGAACAATCATGCTGGGCGATGCAGGGGATGATTATGTCTGATCCTGTCATCCTGACCGTTGCCCTGTCACAAGCGTGTTCGCAAGATGGGGGGTTCCGGCCCCGGTTTTCTCTGGATTTTGCGGCACCCGATGTTCAGTCCGAAAAACCAGCAGAGGACCCTTACGCAAATGGTCTGGCCGATGGGCAGGACATGGCGCAAGTGGCCTTTGCGGTTGAACGCGCGCAATTTCAGGCGTTGATTGCAAACGCGCAAGCTTTGCAAAGCGAGCCGAGCGAAGAGCTGGCGGTGCTGATCGCCGAAACGATCGAACAATTGGTGCGCCAGTGTGTTGGGGTGTCGCCTGTGGATACAGACCATCTGAACGCGCAGGCCACCCGTGCGGCAAAACTCATCAGCGAATGTGATCAGGCGCGGACGATGTGGGTACATCCAGTTGACCTGCCACTCATTGACCAGAATGCCCTTCCGATTAAAGTCATGGCCGATCCGGCTTCGGCACGCGGTTCAATCCGCATCGATTGTTCGGCGGGCTGGATTGAACATGGCAGGCCGCTCTATCTTGAAGAACTGCGCACGGCGCTTGGCGTTACGGAGAGCGGGGCATGAGCGGCCGGTTGATGGTATCGGCCGCGTCCTTGCTCGACCGGCTTAATTCAAGGCTGGGCGCCCCGTGCCGCATTGGTGTGGTGACGGCGCATGAAGGCCTGATGCTTGAGGTTGCGGGCTTTCCCTATCCGATTGGCACCACCGCCCGGATCGGCACTGCGAACGCTTCGGTGCGCGGCGAGGTTGTTGGCTTTCGCGGTTCTAACAGCCTGATCCTGCCCTTTGATGCCGATGCTGCATTTGCCGCCGGGGCACGGGTCGAACAAGACGGCATGGGCGGGATGGTCGCTTGCGGTCCAGAACTGCTCGGCCGGATTATCGACGCACACGGCGCGCCGCTTGATGGCCGTGCTCGGGTGAGCAGCCGTTCCCTATGGCCACTGGCTGGCCGCAAAGCCAACCCGCTGACCCGCAGCCGCGTGACACAGAAGCTCGACATCGGCGTGCGCGCCATCAACGGCTTGCTGAGTGTTGGCGAAGGACAGCGCGTGGCGATTATTGCTGGCTCTGGCGTTGGCAAATCGGTGCTGATGGGACAGATGTTAAGCGGCGTGGACTGTGATGTTGTCGTCATTGGTCTGATTGGCGAACGTGCGCGCGAGGTGAGCGATTTTGTTGAAACCAAGCTGACCCCGGCAATCCGTCCGAAATCGGTTGTCGTCGCCGTCCCCGCCGATCATCCGCCGCTGCTCCGCCTG
>JAYUPC010000065.1:0-42380 GCA_043760355.1 Sphingomonadales bacterium | reverse complement strand
TGCTCCATCTGCTGCGTCAGGCGGTTACGTCGCGGATGGATGCCGATGTACCGCTGGGGGCGTTCCTGTCAGGCGGGGTCGATAGCTCCAGCGTGGTTGCGCTGATGGCAGAAGCATCGAAACAGCCGGTCAAAACCTGCTCCATCGGATTTGATGTCGGCGCGTTGGATGAAACCGAATATGCCGAATTAATTGCTAAACGCTTCGTGACCGATCACCGCAGTCGGCGGGTTGGTTCGGAGGATTTTGAGCTAATAGATACGCTCGCCTTCCATTTTGACGAACCCTTTGCCGATGCGTCGGCGCTGCCCACATACCGGGTATGCCAATTGGCGCGGGAGCAGGTGACCGTAGCATTATCTGGCGACGGAGCGGATGAGGCGATGGCTGGATACCGGCGGCATGTGTTTCATCACGGCGAGGAAAAGTTCCGTTCTGTCGTGCCGCAATCCATTCGCGGCCCAGTGCTCGGCGCGATTGGTGGCATCTATCCCAAGGCCGATTGGGCACCGCGCCCCTTGCGCGCCAAAACAACTCTGCTCTCGCTCGCCCGGACAGGGGCGGAGGGCTATGCCGAGGCAGTGGGCGTTACCGGACCCGATATGCGGCACAAGCTATATTCACGGCGGGCACGCGGGATCGTGAACGATTACCGCGCCGAGGCCCATATGCACCGCCTGATGCGACATGCCCCGGCACGGTCGGGCCTCGATCAAGCGCAATATGCCGACATGAAAATGTGGTTGCCCGGCGACATACTGACCAAGCTTGACCGCACCAGCATGGCAGTAGGGCTGGAGGCGCGAGAGCCGTTACTCGATCACCGCTTGATGGAATTTGCCGCATCACTGCCGGAAAACATGCGCGTACGGCGGGGGCAGGGCAAATACCTGATGAAGCACACTATGGAACGCTATCTGCCCAAGGATATCCTCTATCGCCCTAAAATGGGCTTTGTGACACCAATTGCGCAGTGGCTGCGTGGGCCATTGGCACAGGCGGCACGGGATGTGGTGACCAGCGTGCATCTGGCGCAGCTGGAGTGGTTTGATAGCGGGACGATGGCCAAGGTTGCGGAGGACCATATTGCGGGGCGGTCGGACAACAGCCGGTTGTTGTGGCAGCTTATTATGCTGGATAAGTCGGTCGGTCGGGTTTTTGGGTAACACAAAACTGCCAATCTTCGCTGTGAGCCGTTTTAAGAGCCGTGACGGCATTGCGAGATGCCTTTGGTACTTTGGCAGCTAAATTCAATTCCTGTGATCCTGACGGGGCTTGAAATGGCAAATAGAACCTATCTGGTTATAATCCTGAGGTGTAGCCCATGCAATTCGTCATTGCTTCGCGATGCTCGCAATGACCAAGAAGGTGGGGAGGATTTTAGGGATAAACCGCCCTTACAAAATACAGTCCATCGGGCGGCGCATTGTGGCCTAGCCTTGCCCGGTCTTTGGCATCGAGCGCGGCCTGCAAGTCCGCTGCACTCCATTTGCCGCGACCCACAAGCGACAGGCATCCAACCATAGATCGCACCTGATGATGCAGGAATGATCGCGCGGCGGCCTCGACAATCACCCGCTCGCCCTCACGCCGGACATCGAGCTTATCGAGTGTTTTTATGGGGCTGTCGGATTGGCATTCGGTCGAACGGAATGTGGTAAAATCATGCAAGCCCACCAGCAACTGTGCGGCGTCATGCATTGCTGCGGCGTCCAAGGAGGAGGGGATTTGCCATGCCTTGCCGCGTTCTAATGCAAGTGGCGAGCGGCGGTTGATGATGCGGTATTCATAAGCGCGGCCAGTGCAGGAAAAACGCGCATGCCAATCATCGGGGGCGACTTCGCATGCCAATACCGATATCGGCGCAGGCCGCAAATGGGCGTTTATCGCGCCCATAATGCGAAATGCAGTTAAGTGCGTATCAAGGTCAAAATGCGCGCGCATGGCCAGCGCATGGACGCCGGCATCGGTGCGTCCGGCGGCATATACCGCGATCCCTTTTCCAGTAGTTTTGAACAACGCTGCCTCAATTGCGGCCTGTACCGAAGGCGCGTTATCCTGACGCTGCCAACCTGCATATGGGGTGCCGTCGAACTCAATGGTCAGCGCAAAACGGGTCATAAAAGGCGTGTGCCAGCAGGAATGGGCTTGCCGCGCAGAAAGTCGGCGGTTGGCATGGCGGGTTTTCCGGCACGCTGAACCATCGTTGGCCTAATCGCTCCAATGCCGCACCCAATTCCAAGTTGATTATCAAGCACTAATCCAGGCTCGGATGGAAACAATGTGGTATAGTCATTAGAGCTTGCTGACAAAATGGCTGCGTTCAGAATACGAATTCGCTCGCCTTCATATTCAAACCACGCGCCCGGCACCGAATTGAAAGCACGAACCTGACGTTCAACTGCTTTTGATCCCTTGGCGAAGTCGATACGGGATTCAGCTTTGTCTATTTTTGCAGCATAAGTAACCCCGTCCCCGGCTTGCTTTTTCGCAGGATAATTCTCAAATTCTGCAAGAACCTGTATCATGAGATCAGCACCTAAACGCGATAATTCATCTGTTAAGCCACCAGCAGTTTTCATCATATTGATAGGAATCCTCGCCTCTGCCCGAACCGGTCCGGTATCAAGCCCTGCCTCCATCTGCATCACCATCACGCCGGTCTCTTCATCCCCCGTCAAAATCGCTCGCTGCACAGGTGCCGCGCCGCGCCAACGGGGAAGTAGCGACCCGTGGACATTCAGGCATCCCAAGCGCGGCGCATTGAGTATCGCTTGCGGCAGGATCAGGCCATATGCCGCAATCACCGCGCAATCGAGGTTGAGTGCAGCAAACGCTTCCTGCGCGTCAGCATTCCGTAATGACACTGGCGAGCGGACTTCTATCCCAAGCCCCTCTGCCACCATCTGAACCGCCGACGGCATCAGCTTCTTTCCGCGACCCGCTGGTCTGGGCGGTTGGGTATAAACAGCGACAACATCATGCCCCGCCGCGACCAATGCCTTTAGCGTTGGTACGGCAAATTCCGGGGTTCCCATAAAGGCAATGCGCATTGTCTGTTTTCCTTTGATCGAAAGCCACCTAAAGCCGTCGTCATGGCATCGCAAGAAATAGACGCACTCGCACAGGCACTTTCGAAATTACCCGGGCTTGGCCCCCGCTCGGCGCGGCGCGTGGTGCTGCACCTGATGAAGAAGCGCGAGAGTGTGATGCAGCCGCTTTTGCGCGCACTGGTGAATGTCGATGAGCGGTTGGTGAACTGCGACACATGCGGCAATATCGACACGATCAACCCGTGCGGTATTTGCAGCGACCCGCGCCGGGATGAACGATCAATCTGCGTGGTGGAGGATGTGTCCGACCTGTGGGCATTGGATCGTTCCCGTCTGTTCCCCGGCAAATATCATGTGCTAGGCGGTAAACTTTCTGCGCTTGACGGGGTTCGGCCAGAGGATTTGAACATCGACATGCTGATCGCAAGGGTGAGTGTAGGCGGCATTGACGAGGTTGTTCTTGCCATGAACGCCACGCTGGAGGGGCAGACGACCGCGCATTATCTGGCCGAACGTCTGGAGGATTATCCGATTCGACTGACCCAGCTGGCGCACGGTGTTCCGGTGGGCGGGGAGCTAGACTACCTTGATGACGGGACACTCGCACAGGCACTTCGTGCGCGACGTCCGATTGGTTGACGATTAGGCAGGCAATCCCTATCTGGACATCATGGCCATATTACCCATTCTTGAAGTGCCCGATCCGCGGCTGAAAACCATCTCTTCACGGGTGGAGGTGTTTGATGACACGCTCAAAACCCTGATCGCTGACATGTTTGAAACCATGTATGATGCGCCCGGTATAGGGCTGGCTGCAATACAGGTTGGCATGGCCAAGCGTGTGCTGGTGATTGATCTGCAGGAGCCTGATGAAAACGAAGAACCGGTGCGTAAGCCGCTGGTTTTTATCAATCCCGAAATTCTCGATCCGTCGGAAGAACATTCAATCTATAGCGAGGGGTGCCTGTCGGTCCCTGACCAATATGCCGATGTCGAACGTCCCGCAACAATCCGTGCGCGGTGGCAGGACGTCGAGGGCAAAGTCCATGAAGAGAATATGGACGGGTTAATGGCGACCTGTTTGCAGCATGAAATGGATCATTTGGAAGGAATACTCTTCATTGATCACCTGTCGCGGTTGAAACGGCAAATGGTACTGAAAAAGATCGATAAAATGCGTAAAGAAGGCGGCGGCCATGTGCATAATGAGCATTGCAATCATTAAGCGCTCACTTACGAATGGTTAATGCATACTAACACATATTGAGTGCTGACCTATTTCGGAAATGTTTTCGGCGCGGCATCAACCGTTACAAATTTACCAGTCTGCACCTCTTGGACCTCCAGCATCCGTTCTGACATGCCGTTTGACATGAAGCGGAATGCACCGTCGATGCCGATAAAGCCATCCGAATCGGTTAACCGCGCAACCGGGAATACGCTTCCCAGTTTCCAGTTTTGCGCAACCCGCGACACGAGCAGCACCGAGTCATAACCCAGGCTTGAAAGCCGCAAGGGAGCACGGCCAAAACGGGCCCGGTATTTTTCTGCATATTGGCGGTAGAACCCGTCTGATACGCTGGCAAACCAGGCGCCTGACATTGCCTTGCTGCTTGAAATACTGCCATCGACATTCCATTGGTCGGTACCCATGATCCGCGCTTTTGCCATCCCGTGGCTGCGGATCGAGGGGATTGTCGCGATTGCGGCACGACCATTATCTGCAATCAGCACTGCGTCGATAGCGTCTGCGCCCTGTAGCCGACGTGTCGCGGCATCAATCGAGGCGGCAGAACCGTCGCTTTCCTGAATGCTGACCAATGTTCCGCCGGCATCACGCACCGATTTTGTTATGTTGGACAGCGCACGTTGGCCATACACGTTTTTTGGCACAATTCCGCCAAAGCGCGTCAGCCCTTGCGCCTTTGCATAGCGGATCACGCGGTCGATTGACTGGTTAGGCAAATGTCCAAGCAGGAACACATTCTTCCCGGCAACACCAATGTCGTTGGAAAAACTGATGATCGGTACACCGGCAGGCCGCGCTAGATTGGCGGCTTCAACAACATTATCCCCGCGCAGTGGTCCAAGGATCAGCTTGTTACCATCGGCAAGCGCCTTGCGGACAGCGGCGTCTACACCAAGTGCGGTATCATACGTGGTCATACGGATATTGGTATTCTTGGTATCGAGCAGTGCCAGCGTCGTAGCATTGGCAATCGATTGACCCACATCGCCGTCTGGCCCGCTCACCGGCAGCAGCAAAGCAATCCGGTGGCGATCACCATCGGCCAATACTACATTACCGGGATCAGGCGTTACAACCGGGGGCGGGTTGTTGGTGCCGCCACGCGGGATCACTGACTGACATGCAGCGAGTAATGTGACCAGGGAGAGTATGGCCATATGTTTTAAGGAGCGAAATATTGTCCTTTCGCTTGCTTGCGGCGTGGCACGCTTTGCTGCAAAGATTACGTTCATGACGACCCTCTCACCCGAAAAATCATTATCATTAAAGACCTTCGAATCGGGTCTATACGTTGTTGCGACCCCAATCGGCAACCTTGCAGATATGTCACAACGTGCTCTTGATATGCTGTCTGCGGCAGATATCGTGGCGGTGGAGGACAGCCGGGTCACTGGCAAATTGTTGCATCATGCCGGTCTCAAGAAGAAAATGTGGCGATATAATGATTACAGCAGTGCAGGGGACCGTGACCGGTTGATTGAGGCTGCACGCGCCGGAATTGTTGTTTTGGTGTCAGATGCGGGAACGCCGTTGATCTCTGATCCCGGTTATAAATTGGTCCGTGCCGCACGCGAAGCCGGTGTTCTGGTTAGCAGCGTTCCCGGGCCAAGCGCAGTGATTGCTGCGCTGTCCATCTGTGGTTTGCCAACCGACCGGTTTTTGTTTGCTGGCTTTTTACCCTCCAAAGCTAAGGCCCGCGACGACGCAATTACTGAATTGGCGGCCATTAAAGCAACACTGGTCTTTTACGAGAGCGGTCCGCGGCTGGCAGTGATGCTTGCGGCACTCTCCAAAGGATTGGGGAACCGCGAAGTTGCCGTTGCGCGCGAACTTACCAAAAAATTTGAAGAAGTTGTTGGCGGTTCCTTAGATGAATGTGCCGATCGTTACGCCAATCAAGCACCAAAAGGCGAAATTGTCGTCATCGTCGCACCGCCCTCTGATGACTTTCAGAACGAAGAAGGCGATATTGATGCTGCGCTTGCCGAAGCGTTAACCCGCTTGTCCACCGCGAAGGCAGCAGCCGAGATTGCCAAACGCTTCGGTCTGGAACGTGCCGAGATTTATGCGCTCGCTACAGCGATGAAAACATGAGCCGGCAAAAGGCCGAAGCACGCGGACGCAGGGCGGAAACCATCGCCGCATGGTATCTGCGCTTGCAAGGTTGGCGGATTGTGGGGGAGCGCGTGCGCAATCCGCGCGGAGAAGTTGACCTGATTGCACGGCGCGGGCGCGTGGTGGCGTTTATCGAGGTGAAGGCGCGGATGAACGAGGCCAATCTCGCCACGGCTATTGACGCATATCGCCTGCGCCGTGTTGCGGCAGCGGCTGAATCTTTGCTGCCCGAATACGGCAAGGGCGCAGAAGAAATGCGGATCGACGTGATATTGGTTGCGCCATGGGCATGGCCACGTCATCTGGTCAATGTCTGGCACGGATGAATAAGGATAACATTACATGACACGCAAAATTGCCGTCCAGATGGACCCGATGGAAACCATCAATATCAAGGGCGATTCCAGCTTCGATCTGATGCTTGCAGGGCAGAAGCGCGGCTTTACGATCTACCATTATGATGTCCGCGATCTCAGCTGGGAAGATGGACGGCTGACCACACCGGCGCGGATTGTTCAGGATTTGCAGCGTGTGTCCGGCGACCATTTCCGGTTCGGTGATACGTTACGGCTGGATCTGGGGCGCGATGTTGACGTTGTCCTGATGCGGCAAGACCCACCCTTTGATCTGGGTTATCTAACCGGAACTTGGTTGCTGGAACGTATTGCCGGGGAGACATTGGTGGTCAATGATCCCCGCTCTGTGCGCGATGCGCCGGAAAAAGTGTTCGTACTCGATTTTCCTGAGTTCATGCCGCCCACTCTAGTGACGCGCTCGATTGAGGATACAAAGGCGTTTCATGCCAAATACGGCGCAGTAGTGGTCAAACCGCTGCACGGCAACGGTGGCAAGGCGGTGTTCAAGATCGACGCGGATGGCAGCAATCTGAGCGCACTTGTAGAGATGTTTAACCAGATATGGCCCGAACCGTTTATGGTGCAGCAATTCCTGCCTTCGGTTTCATCTGGAGACAAACGCATCGTGCTGGTCGATGGCGAGGTGGCGGGCGCCATCAACCGTAAACCGGGTGAAGGCGAATTCCGGTCTAACCTTGCCGTGGGCGGTTATGCCGAAGCGACCGAACTAACACCTCGGGAGGTCGAAATTTGCGCAGCATTAGGACCAGAACTTAAAAAACGCGGGCTGATCTTTGTGGGTATTGATGTGATCGGTGGTGAGTGGCTGACCGAGATTAACGTCACTTCACCAACCGGAATTGTAGCAATAAGCGCATTTAACAACAGCGATGTCGCAGGCATGATCTGGAATGCCATAGAAACAAGGCTGGCCCGGTAATCTTATGGATGATTGGATAATCCACCTTGTCAATACCACCGGTTATTGGGGTGTCGGGTTACTGATGCTTGTCGAAACGGTGTTCCCGCCGGTGCCATCAGAGGTTATTATGGCGGTAGCAGGTGTGTCAGTCTCTCGCGGAAACATGACCTTTTCCGGGGTGGTTGCCAGCGGAACAGTCGGGGCGATGATAGGCAATTACCTGTGGTTCCTGATTGCGATCAAATTCGGTAAAGAGCGGCTGCAGAACTTTCTGGGCAAACATGGACGCTGGCTGACATTGCACTGGAGCGAGGTGGAGCGCGGACAAGCCCTGTTTAGCAAACACGGTTCGATCATTGTATTGATCGCCCGGATGCTGCCGACATTCCGGTCGCTGATTTCAATACCAGCAGGTATATTCAATATGTCGCACCGGCGGTTCCTGGTATTTTCGACGATAGGAACAGCCGGATGGAGTGCTGCTCTGGCAGGGGCAGGCTATGCCCTTGGCTCACAATTTGCCGATGTGGAGAAGATACTCGGGCCATTGTCGACAGCAATCATTGGATTGATTGTTATTGGCTATTTCTGGCGGTTATGGCGCTGGAAGACTGAACGCTAAGCCCTTGGATGCGCATTCATATATTCATCGAGCAGCATTGCGGTATCGACCGCTGTATAAATCTGCGTTGAAGACAAGCTGGCATGGCCGAGCAGTTCCTGTAGGCTCCGCAAATCCGCGCCGCCCGCAAGCAAGTGCGTGGCAAAACTATGGCGCAAAGCATGGGGCGTGGTGCGGTCGGAAAGCTGCAAGCGTTGTCTGGCGCCCTGAACTGCGCGGCGGATAAGGGCAGGGGATAATGGCCCGCCGCGACTGCCCCTAAATAATGGCATATCTTTGGTCGGCGGGTAGGGGCATAGTTCGAGATAGCCCTTGATGGCGGTGTTAACTTGCTTCAATAACGGCACAATCCGTGTCTTGTTGCGCTTACCTGTGACACGCAATGTCTGCCCCAAGGGCAACACATCACCCATCAACCCAGTCGCCTCGCTTACCCGCAGACCGCTGCCATAAAGCAGCAGCAGCACCGCCCAATCCCGCGCCCCGATCCAGCGTTCACGGGCAGTATCGGCAATGTCCTCTGCCAACGCAATCACATCATCTGGATTGACCGGGCGCGGCAGACTGCGCGGCACCCGAGGACCTTTGATGGCGGGCAGAGTTGCGTCGTCGCCCAATGCAAAGCGAAGGAAACTGCGGATTGCGGACAGTTCGCGTGCGGTGGAACGGTTGGTCAGGCCGTCTTCTCGCCGGTATGCCAGAAAAGCGCGGATGTCGGCGGCAGTGATTGCACTCAAAGCGACACGGTCGGGCAAATGCCCCCAATGGTCGGTCAGGAACACGCTTAGCCGTTCTGCTGTTGCGACATATGCGCGCACGCTATGCACTGAGCGACGGCGGTTGTCGGTCAGGAAATGGCGGTATTCGGACAGAAGCACGGACATGGGCATATGCTATCAGGCTAAGGCTTGCGCCTCAACCGCAACAATTTCGGGCAGGATGGCGTCAAGCAATGGCATTCCTTGCGGGGTGACGGTGATCTGGTCCTGATCGCGTATTATCAAACCGAGCTTTGCGATACGATCAACCGCAGCCAGATCAACTAACACATGTGCACTTATGCCAGATCGCGCCGCCAAATCTGCGAGGTCGATCCCCTGCGCCAACCGTAATCCCATCAACAACGCCTCGGCAGCGCGGGTGGCGGGGTCCAATGCTTCCTCGACACTGATACCGTGTACGTTTCGTTCGACAGCGGATAGATAATTCTCAGGCTTCTTATGACGCTGTGTTGCAGAATTCAGCCGCCTGCCATGCGCGCCCGGACCAATGCCGATATAATCATAATAGCGCCAATAGGTCAGATTATGGCGGCTCTCCTGCCCCTCACGTGCATGGTTGCTAATTTCATAGGCGGGCACCTCTGCTGCTAATGTTATTTCTTGCGTTAGTGTGTATAGCGCGCCGCCATGATCGTCATCGGCAGGAACAAATGCGCCAGTTCTAACCATCGTTTCAAACCGCGTTCCGGGTTCGATGGTCAACTGATAGAGCGAGAGATGGTCGGTGCCAAAACTTAAGGCGTGGGTAAGTTCGGCATGCCACGCTGCCTCTGATTGATCGGGTCGGGCATAGATCAGGTCGATGTTTACCCGCGCAAAAGCACGTTGCGCAGTGGTAAGTGCGGCAATACTCTCCTCAACACTATGCGCACGGCCCAGAAACGTTAGTGCCGCATCTTCCAACGATTGCAGCCCAAGCGATACCCTGTTTACGCCTGCCGTTGCCAGATCGGCAAACCGCGCTGCTTCAACCGAGGAAGGATTGGCCTCCAACGTGATCTCTATATCATCGGTAAAACCCCAGTGCTTTTGCGCCGCATCAATTAGTGCCGCAACGGTAGCAGGTGGCATCAAGCTTGGCGTGCCACCGCCAAAAAAGATTGAAGATAGCTGACGTCTGGGTGATAATGCGGCTTCATAGGCCATATCGGTCAGCAATGCGGTCAACCAGATGTCCTGATCCACACTTTCCCGAACATGGCTGTTAAAATCGCAATAGGGGCATTTCGAAACACAAAATGGCCAGTGAATATAAAGCGCGAGGGGGGAAGTCATATCCTATTCAGGATCTAAAACACCGCCGCCACCAATTTGGTGAAGGCATGCGTCCGGTGGTTGAGTGCCATTTTCGCATCTTGGCCTAATTCTGCAAAAGTCTGGTCTAGCCCCTCAGGCACAAAAACGGGGTCGTAGCCAAAGCCCATGGTTCCGCGTGGTGGCCATGTTAGTGCGCCAGGGGCCCGACCTTCAAACACGGCTTCTGCGCCATCGGGCCATGCGAGTGCGAGTGTGCTTATGAAATAGGCGCTGCGGTCAACACCTAAGCCAATCTCGGCGAGTTTACCTTCAACCTTGCCCATTGCCATATACCAATCGCGCCCGGGCCCGCCTTCATATGGCGCGCGCTCTGCCCAATCTGCTGTATAGACACCCGGAGCATCGCCAAGTGCCGCCACACAAAGTCCGCTATCGTCGGCAAGCGCGGGTAGCCCCGAACCAAGTGCCGCCGCCCGTGCCTTTAGCAAAGCATTTTCGGCAAAAGTTATGCCTGTTTCCGCTGGTTCGGGCAGGCCTAGGTCCGCTGCGCAGACGAGCTCCATGCCATAAGGTTCAAGCAAGATCCGCATTTCACGGACCTTGCCCTGATTATGGCTGGCGATCACCAGTTTTCCGGGCTGGAGTTTGCGTGCGTTCACTTAACCGCCGCAGCTTGTGCCGTAAAGATCGTTTCACATCCCATCCGGGCGAGGCGTAACAAACGCAGCAATGCTTCTTCGTCATAAGTAGCGCCTTCGGCCGTTGCCTGTACCTCGGCAATCTGACCGCCGTTAATTAACACGAAATTGGCATCGGCATCGGCTGAGCTGTCTTCGATATAATCAAGGTCCAAAACCGGCGTGCCGCCAACAATCCCGCAGCTGATCGCGCCAACATGAGCAGTAATCGGATCGTCCTTGATCGCGCCCGATGCCAGCAAGCCATTGACCGCCAGCCGCATCGCAACCCACGCGCCAGAGATTGATGCTGTCCGCGTACCGCCATCTGCTTGTAACACATCGCAATCGAGCGTGATCTGATGCTCGCCCAGTTTCTTCATATCGACAACCGCGCGCAAGGATCGTCCGATCAAACGCTGTATTTCCTGCGTCCGACCCGATTGCTTGCCCTTGGCCGCTTCACGCTGGCTGCGGGTATGGGTGGATCGGGGTAGCATTGAATATTCAGCCGTTACCCAACCTTCACCCTTGCCACGCATCCACGGCGGCAGGCGGTCTTCGACGCTGGCGGTAACCAACACACGGGTGTCGCCAAAGCCGATCAGACAGGAACCTTCGGCATGCTTGGTGAAACCGGTTTCGATAGTGATAGGACGCATTTCGTCTGCTGCACGGCCTGATGGGCGCATTTTGGATTTTCCTTTTGTTGATTTGAGGTGCATCTAACGCGGGATTAGAGGCATGACTATATCTAAGGGCAGAAAACTGTGAAATTTCTGAAATCGTTGCTGTTGATATTGGCGGTGTTGATGATCCTAATAGGCTGTCTTTGGATTGGCCAGGGGCTGAATATCATCAAATGGCCAGAAACAAGCTTTATGATCGGCGTGCCGCAGTGGAGCTGGAACGGAATGTTTTTGGCTGTTGCAGGACTAGTCCTATTTTGGTGGTCACGGCGTAAATAATAGTCTTTGGATATGACCACACCCATCAACGAACTCAATGACCGTACGCGCAACATCTTTCGGATGGTGGTAGAAAGCTATCTGGATAATGGCACGCCTGTTGGCAGCCGCACGATATCCAAATTTCCCGGCCTTAACTTGTCGCCCGCATCGATTCGCAACGTTATGCAAGATCTGGAGGAAGCAGGTTTGCTCGCTGCGCCGCATACCAGCGCAGGGCGGATGCCGACAGAAAGTGGCCTTAGGCTGTTTGTTGATG
Organism: Sphingomonadales bacterium; assembly: GCA_043760355.1. GTDB lineage: Bacteria > Pseudomonadota > Alphaproteobacteria > Sphingomonadales > Sphingomonadaceae > Sphingorhabdus_B. Next base: position 30,120 of record JAYUPC010000065.1, on the reverse strand, counting down.
GAATGATGCAGGCGGCTGAACCCAGCCTACAGGAACAGCGCGCCATTGAATCGCAATTGCAAGGCGGCGGACCGATTGAAGAGGCGTTGGCGGCGGCAACATCCGTGCTGTCGGGGCTGTCTGCTTGCGCTGGCGTTGTTATGGTGCCCAAACGGGATGTGGTGCTGCGTCAGTTTAATTTTGCCCGGATAGCAGCGGATAAAGTACTGGCGATTTTGGTGGGTGCCGATGGCAGTGTTGAAAACCGGGTTGTCGCAATCGCCGCTTCGGTTGGCGATGCCACATTGGTCGAAGCAAGTAATTATATCAGTGCTCGGCTCTCCGGACTTACTCTGTCAGAAGCGCTCATGCGCCTGGATTCCGAGATACGCGCCGAAAAAGCTGCGCTCGACACTGCATCACAATCCCTGATCCGCAGCGGCCTTGCCATATGGTCGCTTGATGCGGGTGACAGGCCGGTGATGATCGTGCGCGGGCAATCGAATTTGATCGACGAAGCTGCTGCTGCCGATCTTGACCGTGTCCGCCAATTGCTTGACGAACTGGAAAGCAAGCAGGAGATTGCAAGGTTGATTGACAGCGCAAGAGAGGCGCAAGCGACAAGGATTTTCATTGGTTCGGAAAATAATCTCTTTTCGTTATCGGGCTCCTCGGTTATCGCTGCGCCGTACCGCGAAGCAGGGGGAAAAGTGGTGGGCGTGGTCGGGGTAATCGGGCCCACTCGCTTGAATTACGCCCGCATCGTACCCATGGTAGATTTTACCGCACAAGCGCTTGGCCGCTTGATGAAATGAACGCGAAAATTAGAAGCATGATGCAAATAAGTAGGAACCGGTTATTTGCTTAAAATCATGCGGCCACAAAGAAATATAGAGCAGGGATTATGACCGAAAAAAATACGAAAACACCCAAAGACATTTTGGGCGATGCCGATGTTGAAGCTGAACTGGCGGGTGTGCCAGAAGATATGAAGGCGGGCGGTGACGATAGCGCCGAACGCATTGCCAATCTTGAAGACATGCTGGCGTCTGCCAAACAGGATGTGCTGTATGCGCAGGCCGACACGCAAAATGTAAGGCGGCGGATGGAAAAAGAAGCAGCAGACGCGCGCGCTTATGCCGCAACCAATTTTGCCCGCGATGTGTTGTCGGTGGTCGATAATCTGACGCGCGCGCTAGCTGCAATCCCAGCCGAAACGCGCGAGGAAGAAGCAATGAAGCCTTTGGTGGCCGGGTTAGAGGCAACGGGCCGCGAGATGGATAATGTGCTCGGCAAACACGGTATTACCCGCATTGCCGCCATGGGCCTGCCGCTTGATCCCAATCAACATCAGGCAATGGTGGAGATCCCGAGTGCAGATGTTGAACCGGGCATAATTGTGGCCGAGATGCAGGCGGGTTATATGATTAAGGACCGGCTATTGCGGCCTGCTCTGGTTGGGGTGGCGAAGAGGGTGGAGTAGCGCGTTCCCTCACCGACATCAACATTTGTCATTCCCGCGAAGGCGTGAATCCATAGCTTAAGTTTTAGGTTTTGGTTGAGGGTTTTGGGCTGTTAATGACTTAGCCAAAGACTTTTCAAGAGCCGTCACTCTTAAGACAAAATTTTTCAGTTCATTATTGTCAAAAACAAGTGCTTCAGGATGAAGAGTACTTACATCTTTAGCATTTTTGAAAATAGCGAGAAATTGGCTCGAAGTGGTAACGGCGATCTCCATACGGGAATGTACCATGTCTGCTCTTAATGGCAGTAACTCTGCAAGTTTTGATAATTCGTTATCTGCTTTTGCTTTGAGTTCTTTCGAACGGCGTGGACCCGCCGGCACTTTTTTTGCGGCTTCTATCTTGTGGCCTAACGGTGCGGTTATACAAAAACTTTTTTGATTATGTTTTCTAACATAAGTCAGCAGCGTTTGCTCGATACCAGCGAAACTATCGAGCATTTCGCTCCGCATTTGATAAAAGTTGACCAGTCGAACGTCTAATTCTTCAACGCCAGTAAGTTTTCCTGTTTGTACATTCATTTTCGTACGATAGCGCCAACCTCTGAAATTTTGGTAAATCGCCAACTTAACACATCGGTTCCCGCCTTCGCGGGAATGACAAGGATGGGGTGGTGAAACGAGTAGCAGTCCTCTAACGCACCGCCATGACCACAACCACAACTTCTGCTCCCCAACCAAACCCATGGCGCACCGAAATGCATGCCATGCTGTCGCTTGCGTGGCCGTTGATCCTGACCAATGTGACAATGGTGCTCATCAATGCGACCGATGTGTTCCTGTTGGCGCAGGTGGGGCCCGATGCGTTGGCGGCGTCGGCGATGGGTTCCGGGATTGTTATAGCGATGATGCTGTTTGGTATTGGCCTTGTGATTGCATCTTCGCCGATGATCGCGTCTGAAATTGGCCGGAGGAAGCATTCGGTCCGCGATGTGCGGCGGACATTCCGGCAGAGTTTATGGGCCGCGGTGGCGATTACCATTCCGATTTGGCTGCTGCTTTGGTTTGCCGAGGATATGTTGCGCGCTGCGGGTCAGCCTGAGCGTTTGGCAGCGGATACCGGATTGTTTGTTCGCGCGCTCCAGTGGCAGATTTTGCCAGCACTCGGGATCGTGGCCCTGCGCTCGTTTATGTCGGCACTTGAACTGCCGTTTTGGTCGATGGTCGCGGGGATTGTGGCGGTGATCGTCAATGCAGTGGTCAATTACGCGCTAATCTTTGGCCATTTTGGGCTGCCTGCACTGGGATTATGGGGGGCAGGAATTGGCAGTTCGATAACGCAAGCTTTCCAGTTCCTCTTTCTAGTCGGGGTTGCGATGCTGCATCCGCGATTCCGCCGTTATCATATCTTTGGCCGCTGGTGGCGTGCTGATTGGCCGCGTTTCCGGACGATCTGGCGGCTGGGCGCACCGATTGGATTGCATATGGGGTTTGAGGCATCGGTATTTGCAGCGGCCGTTATCCTGATGGGTTATATCAGTACGGCATCGGTTGCCGCGCATGCGGTCGCGATACAGATTGCGTCGATGACCTTCATGGTGCCGCTTGGCATCGGGCAAGCAGCGACGGTTCGCGTTGGCATTGGTTATGGTCAGGGTGATGTGGCTGCCATCCGCCGTTCGGGCTGGACAGCTTATGTTTTGGGCGTCGGTTTTATGACCGCTATGGCGGCGATCATCTGGATAATGCCGCGCACACTGGCTGGAGTTTTTCTCGATTCCGAACTTGCCGGTAATACCGAAGTGCTCAACCTGACCATTGCATTTTTGGGCGTGGCGGCGGTGTTCCAGATTGTTGACGGCGCACAGGTTGTTGGTGCGGGGATGCTGCGCGGATTACACGATACAACTTGGCCGATGCTGTTTGCAGCCTTTGGGTATTGGGCGATTGGCATTGGCGTGGGGGCGCTACTGGCGTTTTCGTTTGGCTGGAACGGGGTTGGTATCTGGGTCGGGTTGGCCGTTGGATTGGCCATTGTTGCGGTGCTGATATTGTGGCGGTGGATCGCGCGTGACCGTTTGGGGTTGGTGCCTAACTCCTATTAAAACGGCAAAACTCCGTCATATTGGCTTAGCGGCGGAGCGCCGGGAACCTTAAAGCCGTTTTGCAGCAAGAATATATGCCGGATGATTTCGGCCTGCTGCTCCAACCCGTATTGGTTGAGTGTCCAACCCGGTTTCAGCGTATAGTCATAACGGCAAAACGGGTGGCGTTTAAGCGGCAGGAACACGCCTTGCTGATGTTGCCACACATGCGTCATTTCGTGGATGAAAAGCCCCTGTAACCTTAGGTCACGATCACAGAAATCATCGCAGAACAGGTCATTTTCTGGATGGAACCATAAATGTCCGTCGGGCGCCATTGTGATCAGGCGCGGCTGAAGCCACCACCACTTGCGGTTGTGGATCCGCACCTTGTCCAAATTGATCGCATGTCTGAAAACCGATTGCACAAGCGCGCGCTCGCTCACCGTCAATTTGCGTCCGGATGGGTGCGGGCCAAACATGCTTGCGGAGTTAGCGCCCTGTGCTCTGGTCAGGTTTGCTACCATCCATCTTGACGACATCTCCTGATGCCTCCAGCCGGTCACCGTTTGAAAATACATATTCGGTTTTGATCTCGCCGAGTCGCCTTGCAACCGTGTTGACGCCCCACATCATCACATGCTTGCCACCTTGCTTGAATTCGACCTTACCCTTTGCTGGGATCAAAACGCGATCCATCGGCTCCATGGTCATCATGCCGGTCTTTGGATCGGTTCCGCTATTGTGCATTTCACTACGAATAACCGATTCAGACACAACCTCCTCCAGATACACATCCTTTGGTCCGCCCTTTATTGTAAAGTAAAGTGCCGAAGGATTGCTATCCACAGGTGACAGTTTCAAAACCACATCATCGATGTAAAGCTGTGGTGCCGGGCTGCAAGATGCGAGCAGGGCGATTGCGATAAGGGGAAGTGTTGCCTTGATAAATGAATGCCTTTGCATAACTATATCCTAAAATATGCCGAGAACCTGTCCAGTAACGGGGCAAATTCGCCAATTTTATCTATCTAGGGTCGTACAAGCCTTGTGCCAAGGGAATTGGCTCCTATATCGCCCAATAGCAGCTTCTTTTTGAAGCATATGCAATTAAGGGGTCGGCGCCTGATAGGGCCGGCTTGAAATCTATAGACGAAATATGGGGTAGTAATACATGGCTAAAGTTATCGGTATCGACTTGGGCACAACCAACAGCTGCGTTTCCGTAATGGACGGCGGCAAGCCCAAGGTCATTGAAAACGCAGAAGGCGCACGCACGACGCCGTCAATTGTCGCCTTTGCAAAAGACGGTGAGCGCCTGATCGGGCAGCCTGCCAAACGGCAAGCGGTAACCAATCCCGACAGTACGATTTATGCAGTAAAGCGCCTGATTGGTCGGCGTTTCGATGATCCGATTACCAAGAAAGACATGGCACTGGTTCCTTATAACATCGCCAAAGGAAAAAATGGTGATGCGTGGGTAGAAGCCGGTGGTGAGAAATATTCGCCTTCGCAAATCTCAGCCTTTATTTTGCAAAAGATGAAGGAAACCGCTGAAGCGTATCTGGGCGAAACCGTTACACAGGCGGTAATTACCGTCCCTGCGTATTTCAACGATGCCCAGCGTCAGGCAACTAAGGATGCGGGGCAGATCGCTGGCCTCGAAGTCCTACGCATCATCAACGAACCAACCGCTGCGGCGCTGGCTTACGGCCTCGACAAGGACGAAAACAAGACCATTGCGGTTTATGACCTTGGCGGTGGTACGTTTGATATCTCGATCCTTGAGGTTGGTGACGGTGTTTTTGAAGTTAAATCGACCAATGGCGATACGTTTTTGGGCGGTGAAGATTTCGATAGCAAACTGGTGGAATTCCTCGCGGCTGATTTTAACAAAGCAGAAGGTATTGACCTGACCAAGGACAAGCTTGCGCTGCAACGTTTGAGAGAAGCATCGGAAAAGGCGAAGATCGAACTATCCTCGGCGCAAACCACCGAAATCAACCTGCCGTTTATTACCGCCGATCAAAATGGTCCCAAGCATCTGGTGAAGAACCTGACACGCGCCGACCTGGAAAAGCTGGTTGATGACTTGATTAAGCGCACGCTGGAGCCCTGCAAAAAGGCGATTGCGGATGCCGGGATTAAGGCTGACGCGATTGACGAAGTCGTCCTTGTTGGCGGAATGACCCGTATGCCCAAGGTACGCGAAGTCGTGAAAAACTTCTTTGGCAAGGAACCTCATACCGGCGTGAACCCCGACGAAGTTGTTGCTATGGGTGCAGCTATTCAAGCTGGCGTGTTGCAGGGCGATGTGAAGGACGTGCTTCTGCTTGACGTGACGCCTTTGTCACTGGGTATTGAAACGCTGGGTGGTGTGTTCACGCGCATGATCGACCGCAATACGACGATCCCTACCAAAAAGAGCCAAGTCTATTCAACAGCCGACGACAACCAGAATGCCGTGACCATCCGCGTGTTCCAGGGTGAACGCGAAATGGCGATGGATAACAAACTGCTCGGTAACTTCGATTTGGTGGGTATTCCGCCAGCACCACGCGGCGTGCCACAGATTGAAGTGACGTTCGATATTGATGCCAACGGTCTGGTCAGCGTGACCGCGAAAGACAAGGGAACGGGCAAGGAGCAGCAGATCAAGATTCAAGCCTCGGGCGGTTTGTCTGATGCCGATATCGACCAAATGGTCCGCGACGCCGAAGCCTTTGCCGATGAAGATAAGGTCCGCCGCGCTTCTGCTGAAGCAAAGAACAATGCCGAAAGCCTTGTTCACACGACCGAAAAACAGATTGAAGAGCATAAGGACAAGATTGACGCGGCTCTAGTAACCGAGATCGAAGATGCCATTGCTGCAACCAAAACAGCAATCGAGAGCGGTGAGCCAGAAGCAATGACCGAAAAGGCCAATGCTCTGGCCCAAGTTGCGATGAAGCTGGGTGAAGCGATTTATAAAGAAGAACAGGCATCGGGTGCTGCGGCTTCGGCCGGAGCGGATGACGCGCCAGCTGATGAGACGATCGTGGACGCCGAATTCTCCGAAGTTGAAGACGACAAGAAAGACTGACTCTTCTCCCTCTTCCCTTTATGGGGAGAGGGCCGGGGAGAGGAGGAGAAGGAGTGGCTTTTCGGCCCCCTCTCCCAACCCTCTTCCTTGAAGGGGAGAGGGCTATTTCATGAGCACTGAAACCGATTACTACGAACTACTCGAGGTCGAGCGTACCGCCGACGCCGGCGTTCTAAAAACTGCCTATCGCCGTCTGGCGATGGAATGTCACCCCGACCGCAATCCGGGTTGTGATAAATCCGAAGCCAAGTTCAAAGCGATTAATGAAGCCTATGACGTCTTGAAAGACGAGCAAAAACGCGCGGCTTATGACCGGTTTGGTAAAGCTGCGTTTGAAAACGGCGGCATGGGCAACGGAGGTGGCGGCTCAGCTGGCTTTGGCGATTTCTCCGACATTTTCGATAGCTTCTTTGGTGGCGGGCGACAGCGTGGTCCGGCGCATGGTTCGGACTTGCGCTATGATCTCGAAATCACACTTGATGAAGCCTTTCATGGCCGCAGCGCAGATATCAAGATTGATGTAGCTTCATCCTGTGATGATTGCAGCGGCACCGGTGCAACACCGGGTTCAGGTTCACGGCGTTGTAACCTGTGCCAAGGACACGGGAAAGTGCGCGCACAGCAAGGTTTCTTTGTGGTCGAGCGTACCTGTCCGACCTGCCATGGGCGCGGTGAAGTTATAGAAAACCCCTGCCGGAAATGTTCTGGCGATGGCCGTGTCGATGAACGAAAGACGATCTCGATTGATATCCCTCCCGGTGTTGATGAAGGCACACGGATCCGCGTTGCAGGCAAAGGAGAGGCCGGTCCCAATGGCGCGGCGGCGGGCGATCTTTATATCTTTATCCATGTCGCGCGGCATAAAATGTTCGAACGCGATGGTACTACGTTATTCTGCCGTGCCCCAGTAAGTTTTACGACTGCTGCTTTGGGTGGCGAAATCCGTATTCCCGGGCTTGATGGTGCGGAGCATATGATTATGATCCCCGAAGGCATCCAGTCGGGCAAACAGCTTCGCCAGCGTGGGGCAGGTATGCCCGTGCTGCAAGGGCGTGGGCGCGGCGATATGGTCATTCAGGTTGACGTTGAAACCCCGTCAAAGCTGACGGCGAGGCAAAAAGAAATCCTGCGCGAATTCCGCGAAACCGAAACCGGAGAAGAATGCCCGCAATCGCGTGGCTTTTTTGACAAGGTTAAAGGCATCTGGGACGATCTAACCGAATAAATCAATCCGCACGACGCTGTGATCCTTTTACAAGACGAATTGAGTTTGTGGTGATAAACTCCTCATACGGGAGAGAGTCGATGGCCCTTAACGATTTGAGCAAACGCGATCTTATCCGTCTTATTGCGGGACTTTCCGCTGCCATTGTCGGAACACGTGGTTTTGCGCAAAAAACCAAAATGTTCGGTATTGAGATACCGAAAGAAGTTTTGGAAATCCTGCCTGTTAAACCCCTTAATCTGGTGCGGACGGTGGAAACGGTTTTGCGGCTTGAACGCGATGCTGACCGCAAAGGACTGCCACAATCTATCCTTGCGCTTAATAAGGGCAAGCCGATCATCGCATCGGAAACCTCGCTTTACGAAGCGGCCTTGCCTAGGCTCGTCGCGATTATTGACCGTAGCGAATTGCTAGATTTCGATCTGGCAGATCAAGCGGGCAGCTTGCTCGCTGAATTACATGCAACGCAGCACGAGGTGCCAGAAGCTTTGCGGTCGATGGTATTTGCAAACAGACGTGCGTCATCATCCAATCTTGTGCTGGGGATGGAGCCACAAGCCGGGTCGGTTGGAGCTACACTGCCCGATATATTGAACTTGCCTGACGCGCTGCCGCAAGACACCAGCCTTCCTCTGCCTTTACCCGATTTGCCAAATATCGATCCCGCACCTCAGCCAGATATGCCGCTGATCCGGGCCAGAGATTTCGCGTCGTTAAAGGAAGAATACCGGCGGTTGTTTATGTCTGCTGAAATACGCCCGGCGCATCAGGAAACGGTCGACTGGTTCCGCACGATGATTACCAAATCGCGCTCGCGTTATGAAGGTGTTTCAAAAACTACGGGTGTGCCGTGGTATTTTATCGCAGTGACCCATGCGCTCGAATCCAGCTGTAATTTCCGGGCACATCTGCACAATGGTGACTTCCCTCTAAGTGCGCGAACCCGTCAGGTGCCAAGCAACAGGCCTACCGTCTGGTTACCGCCATCGGATTGGGAATCGAGTGCGCGTGATGCGCTGCGGCTTTTGGGCTTTACCGGCCAAAGGGACTGGAGCCTTGAGAGGACCTTGTACCGGTTGGAAGCATATAATGGTTTGGGGTACCGGTCATACGGCGTAGCATCACCGTATCTGTGGAGTTTTTCCAATCATTATGAACGCGGCAAATTTGTAAGCGATGGCAAATGGAGTTCGACCGCACGGTCACAGCAATGCGGGGCGGCGGTGATGATGAAGCTGCTGAATGACGCAGGCGATATCAACTTGCTGGACGGCGAACCTGCTTAGTTAGCGCGAGTGACATCTGTTCACGCCCCGTCGGTTGACCAATGCGGCGGATCGGATAGCAATTTGATGACGCCGAAGCTTGCGCCGATTTTATGGAGCGCGGAATTGGCGCCGCTTGCCGGTTCGCCGATGTTCATACTTTTGCCGTTAGCATCCTTCACTTTGATCGTTCCGCTCCAGCGGATTATCATATCGATTGCCTTTCCTTCAATATGCCGGGATCGGAGCGAGGGTTCGTGAACCAGATCAAACAAGTCGCGCATCTCTTGGGCTGCGGACTTTGATTTTACCGGATTGCCGTGGTCCCAGATGATAGCACAGCCCACTTCTGCAGGAACATTAGCCGGGTGGATATCACCGCGGCTGATCGCCCAGCAATAGTGCATCAAATACGCACGTGATTTGTTACGCAATGTCGATGTTACAGTCACGCTTGCTCCGCCAGCACGCATGGCCGCAATAAACCGGATTACCTTGTCGCGGAAATCGGGGGCAAGGTCGCTCACCGCAGCGCTGTTGGCAAAACGGGCCTGATTGGCATGCCAATATGCTGCGCCGCTCAACAGAGTTACAGGTGTAGCATTTAGTGCAGTGATCGTGCGTCCGTCTGGATCGGCGCGGCCATTGGGATCAGGCACGCCCAGAACGGCAGTTTGAAATGCCTTGATTGCGGCAATGGTTTTTGGACCGCAATTCCCCTCTGTGGATAATGGCAATAGGCCGATTTGGGCGATATGCTTGTTCAACAATTTTTGGACGATGCCGACATCAGCTTTGTTATTTACCCCGTCAACACCCACGGACCTAAGAATATCGGGCATAACTAAACCTCGCTGCCAATCGCATCGATCTCGTTCCTTAAGCTGGCGATCAGGGGCTTGATCCGCTGCAAGCGCGGTCCTTCCTGATCAAGGATCGCCCGGAACGCGGTGCGCTTAAAATAGAGATTTTGCGCCTTGGTCATCTTACTATTTTCCGGAAGCGAGGACAGAACAATATCAACCAGCCGATCAGCTCCGTGCAACCGGCCCCACAAATAATCATTCTCGCGGTAAGCACGGCTAAAAAACGCTCCGAAATTATTGAACTCAATTCCCTTTAGAGCTGCAGCGGCTCCGCCTTTACGGATTGTGGGCGCGTCTTCGGGGGATATGCGATCAACTTTGACCGGATCAAATTCATCAAGGCCTTCGCCCTGCAACAATGGCAATGTCGCGATATCAAAGAGTGGATAGCCAATATAGCCAAGCAACATGATCCGGCGTGGCTCGGTTGGCATCGCAAGCAGTGCATCGCACAGTTTCTGATCTGTTATCCGGTCGGTATCGATCAGCATTCGCCGCTGCGCCATCAGATCGATCATATCACCTGGATGATCGCAGCCCGCTCGCACTGCATCGGCAAATTCGGGCCCCAGATATTCCGATGTCTCGCGCTCCAGATACAGTGATAGGCAAGCATAAATGTTATCGTGCATTGCGACCGTGCCGTCACCAGCCTCGCCGTAATCAGCTTCAATCTCGTGCGCCAGACGCCGTGCCATAAATCGTAGACGGCGGATGCGGAAACGGACGTCATGATCGCGGAAGAACTGGATCGATTGCGGCGTTGCTCCGATCCCTTTGCTACCCGCCATTGAATCGAGACCACGCGCTTTGATCTCTCTCCACAGCGCTAGCCGCAAATCGCGGAAATAATTGGATTGGACGTCGGGCACTGCGCGCTTGGCAATGGCGATCATATCATCGACCACGCCTGCCATCTTCAAATGGCCATAAGCCGGATAGCTATAGCCCGCCGCTTGTGCTGCTTTTTGATTGGCGGTTGAACGCCATTTTTCGATACGGACTGGCGTGGGCTGGGATAAGAACCATGTCTTGCCAAGCATCGTTTCTACTGTATTCTCGATCTCGATCCGCAGGGCATCGGTAATCTCACGCATACGTTCAACACGCTCGGTCCGACCCTCCAGCTTCTCCAGACTGTCGCGGATTGGTTGTTCGCGCGGGATGTTCGATGTCGCCCCGAAAATCGTTGCCAGCCAGCCCGGTGGGCGCATGTGGATGCCGTCCTTTGCCAGTGGACCGGTGCGGTTGCCAAAACGGAAACTGGGTCGTCCGGGTTTGGGATCAATATAGACAAAGCGCCGGTCGACCTCACGGCGGGCAGGGCGGTTGCGCAGCGCATCAATCGCCTGATTAAACGGCGCGTTGGCAAGGATGGATCCGTCTATCAGCATCGTGTCGGCAGCTGCACCCACGGCAAATTGCTGTGGCAATATTCGTTTCAGAAACGCATCACGGCCGTCCCATTTGATCTGACGTGCGCTCACCATGGTGTCAAGTTCATGTGCAGAAAATGGCGGGAAGGCACCCGGAAAGCTTGCCGTTGCCCGTGCCGCAAACACCAATTCAGGGATAGCTGCCAATTCGCCGCCGCTCTGTCCGCGTGTCGAAAAACTGATTGTGATCCGGTGTTCGCTTTCGACCACCATCGGCGGACTGTTCAGCATCAACACTTGGTCGTGGCCGGTAAAGTCGGTGACGGTCACAAACAGGTCGAGCGGCTGGTGCGATGGCAATAGGGGCTGGCCCGTTACGCCGTTCTTCATCGCATCAAGCGCATCGAATAACAGCCCTGAAAACACCCGGCCACCAAATGGCGGCGCGAACCAGCGGGCACGGACAAAGCGCGACAGCTTGGTCGCAACTTCTTCTTTGGCATCCATGCTGACTGTCCGGTCAATTGCACCGCCCTTGCGCCGCAGCATGGCCCAGGCAATCGGGATCGCCCAGAACTTCGAAAACCGCGACCAGGGACGTGCATCGGGATCAAGCAACACTTCTACATCGGCACGTTCGAGCCATAGGTCTGTCAGGGGTTCAAGCGATTGGCCGGTAACAATGGCCTGGGCAAGGAATACGCCGTTGATTCCGCCCGCGCTGGACCCGGCGATAATGTCTGTAAACACCCGCAATTTGATACCTGTATGTTGTTCAATCTGTTCAATCAGATCGCGGTAAATACTCTCGCTGCCGCTCTCGCACAGTGTGCCATCATGATAGGCCCGGCTGGCACGGATAAGATGCCAAATTTCCCTCGTAACCCCGTGCATATAAATCGCAAGGCTAACCCCCCCATAACAGATAAGTGCCAAACGAAGTTCTTTTTCCCGCATGCTGAGAGGCTTATCTCCAATACCTTCGATTGGCTAGACCGATGTGCTCCGTGATGGAAGCATATTTCTAAAACCCGCATAAAACAAACGTCTTGGTTCTTTGTTCGTTTCATAAAACCCGCAAAGTGAAAAAGATATAAGGTGCCGGATAGAAACGTATGGGCAGCACCAAACTTCAATCTTATTATACATTGGTTTCTTTGCGGCTTTTATGAAACGAATTTCAAGAATACTTAGACAATAAAGTAGTAACTTTGAATCTCAACAAGCCTATATCAGCCCCCACCGATATCTCCCGACTATAGGACAATCCCCCAGCACATCCTCCTCCTGTGTTCCCCGACCGATATTGTGGATCAGGAGCGGCCTGCCGTTTCTGGCTTTGTCGGACAGGATGCCGATATGGGGCAGGCGACCGCCGATCATGAAGGTTGCAATATCGCCCGGTTTCCATGTCGATAGTTTATCCGGAATGGTCAGCTTTGCATCGCGGCGCGCAAAATAGATTTGCAGGTTCAGCACGCGGCGGTGGTCGATATTGCGGTCTGGTTCGATCAGGCCCCAGCGTGTGGGATAGCTTACAAAGTCGGTCTTCATATCGGCGTTCACAAGCGCCTGCAAATCCATACCAAAAGCATCGCGGTAAGCGCGAATGACGACATCGGTGCACACGCCGCGAAAACGCGGTACATCGCCGCCAGGAAACTCTAGCACAGAATAAGCCGGGTCATATTGCCGCGTTACGCCAATTTGCGCGCGCGGCTGCAATCAATTTGCGGGACTTTGATGTGCTGGTTAGCGTCGCTGCCGGACTGGGCACGCCCTTGCACGCGACGGGTATGGCGGCGATGGATAAAAGCCCAAGACTAAGGGCCCTTCTGCGTGATATTAAAGATAGTTGGCGCATGGCTTGCCAATTGATTTCTGACGATGAATGCTGCTTGAACGAGGAGCACGAAAATACTTGTGTTCTTACTATGTTCGTATAATTAAGTTCTATGGCAAAAGCAAAACGGCGATATGTGTGTCAGGCGTGCGGGTCGGAGGCGAACCGGTGGCAGGGGCAATGTGACGATTGTGGAGAATGGAATACGCTCGCTGAAGAAGCGAGTGCGACGGTGTTTGAAATGAAGCACCATTTGCGTTCGGGCGGGCGCACAGTGGAGCTCTCGGGGCTGGATAGCGATATCAAGCTGCCGGACCGGTGTTCAACCGGGATTGACGAATTTGATCGGGCGCTAGGCGGCGGATTAGTGCCGGGATCGGCAATTTTGCTTGCGGGTGATCCCGGGATCGGGAAGTCTACTTTGCTTTTGCAAGCAGCGGCCAACCTGGCGCGGCGCGGGTTAAGTGTGGCCTATATTTCTGGCGAAGAAGCGGTCGATCAAGTGCGGTTGCGGGCGCGTCGATTGGGGCTGGGGGATGCGCCGGTGCAATTGGCGGCGGCGACCTCGGTGCGCGATATCCTGACCACACTTGGCAGCGGAGCGCCGCCGGCTTTGCTGGTAATCGATTCGATACAAACAATGCACAGCGACCTTATTGAAGGCGCGCCTGGAACGGTCAGTCAGGTGCGGGCGTCGGCACAGGAACTGATCCGCTTTGCCAAGGAACGCGGGTCGGCGCTGATGCTCGTCGGCCATGTGACCAAGGACGGGACCATCGCTGGGCCACGTGTGCTTGAACATATGGTCGATACGGTGTTGTCTTTCGAAGGTGAACGCAGCCATCAATACCGCATCCTGCGTGCTAGCAAAAACCGCTTTGGTGGTACGGACGAAATTGGTGTGTTTGCCATGGCTGAAGAAGGCCTGACCGAGGTTGGCAACCCCAGCGCATTATTCCTGACCGATCGGGCCGAACAGGTGACCGGTGCCACGGTATTTCCAGCACTTGAAGGAACACGGCCGGTGCTTGTCGAGATACAGGCGCTTGTCGTGCGCTTATCAAGCGGGGCAACGCCGCGGCGGGCTGTGGTTGGCTGGGATAGTGGCCGACTGGCAATGATCCTTGCGGTATTGGAGGCGCGTTGCGGATTAAGCTTTTCGACTGCCGAGGTCTATTTGAACATAGCAGGCGGATATAAGATTTCTGATCCGGCGGCGGATCTCGCGGTCGCAGCGGCGTTGATTTCAGCGCTGTCGGAAAAGCCTTTACCATCGGACGCGGTACTTTTTGGCGAGGTATCGCTGTCGGGCGAATTACGCCCGGTCGCACACGGGGCATTGCGATTGAAAGAATCAGCCAAGCTTGGCTTTAACCGTGCCTTTGTGCCTGCCTCTGTTGCTGATCATGCCGGAATAACGACACAACAATTCCGTACCCTCGCCAATCTCGTTGACCATATGCTCGGGCGCGGTTAGCAAGCGGGTTATGACCGCACTTGATATTATTGTCCTCTTCGTTATCGGCGCTGGCGCGATATTCGGCTTTATGCGCGGATTTGTGCAAGAGGCACTATCGCTGATTTCCTGGATACTCATTATTGCGGCAATCCGTTTGCTGCACGGGCCGGTAACTGAATTGCTCGCCGGACCAGTGGGAACCGATTCCGGTGCTGCTGTACTGGCGTTTCTTGCGATTGTTATTGTTACCTATGCGCTGGGTAAATGGATCGCCAAATCCATCGGTGGCAAATCGCGTAAATCGGTGCTTGGGCCAATCGACCGTGTGCTTGGTTTTGGTTTTGGCGCGCTTAAAGGTTTGATCGGGGCAACTTTGATTTTCTTGCTGATTGTCATGGGTTATGAAACGGTGTTTGGTGGTGATGAGAAACGCCCTGAATGGATGACCAAATCGCGCACTTATCCGCTGCTGAATGCCAGCGGCGATGCGATGTCGAGCTTTGTGCGTTCTCGGAGTGAAGCTACGAAAGAGTTGGGGGCGGCGGACACTGCACCTTCGCGCTAATGTCAGCGGCTTTATACAATCGCGAAATTTTGAGGCTCGCGGCTTCTTTGGTGCCCGATGACCGGCTGACAAATCCGGGAGGAACAGGGGAGGCGCGCTCGCCTTTGTGCGGTAGCCGGATCCAGGTTGACACCTTGCTCGACCCGAATGGCATAATTGACGCTATTGCTGTTCGGGCCTCGGCTTGCGCGCTTGGTCAGGCATCGGCGGCAATCATGCGGAGCAATATGACCGGTCAAAATGCCGATAGCGCCGCTGATATTCGCGCTGGTATAGCCGCTGCATTAGCAGGTGAGCGCGACATGCCCACCTTATGGCCTGATCTAGAATTGTTGTCTGTCGCGCGGGATTACAAGGCACGCCACGCCGCTATTTTACTGCCTTATGATGCGCTGCTTGTGGCACTTGAAAACGCAAATATCCCGGCGCGTTGATGGACGAAGTATCGCACAGCATTATTTCGAGCGTCCTTTTTACCGGCGTTATCCTGCTGGGCGCGGCATTGATTGCTGTTCTCATCTTCCGCAAACTTGGCCTTGGCGCGGTGCTGGGATATCTGGTTGCCGGGATCATAATAGGCCCGGATGGATTGGCGCTGACCGGCGATGCTTCAACAATACTGGGCTTTGCCGAAATCGGGATCATATTGCTGCTGTTCCTTGTCGGTTTAGAACTTTCCCCGCACAGGCTCTGGGTGATGCGCGCCGATATCTTCCTGTTCGGGCCATTACAGGTGTTGGCGTGCGGTCTTGCGATGTTTGCGGTGATCTTCTTTGTAATGCCGTTTAGTTGGGAAGCGGCGTTGGTCCTTGGCCTGCCGCTTGGATTATCGTCCACGGCACAGGTTCTTCCGCTGTTGCAATCACGTGGGCGATTGGCCACCGATTACGGGCAGAAAAGCTTTTCGATCCTGTTGTTCCAGGATCTTTCGATTGTACCGTTGCTCACCGTTGTCGCGGCATTATCACGTGTACCGCCAGCGCCCGGAACTCCAAGTGGCTGGTTACTCGCACTTTATGCGATCCTTGCTGTGGGCGTATTGGTGGCAGCAGGGCGGTATTTGTTGACGCCTTTGCTGCGGTTAATAGGCAAGATTTCCGAACGCGAATTGTTCATTGTTGCCGGGCTGTTCGCCGTTTGCGCGAGTGCGGCGCTGATGCAATGGATCGGACTTTCAGCGGCTTTGGGGTCGTTTGTGGCAGGCGTAATGCTTGCGGAATCGCCGTATCGGCATGAACTTGAGGCGGATATTGATCCGTTCCGGTCGATCTTGCTCGGTTTGTTTTTCTTGGCGGTTGGAATGATGCTTGATCTTGATGTGATCGAGGCTCAACCGTGGCTCGTCGTCGGTATGGCGCTGGCATTGGTCACAATCAAGACGCTGGTGGTATTTGGCCTTGGCCGTTTATTTGGCCTAACCAGTCTGGCATCGATCATCATGGCATTGCTGTTGAGCCAAGGCGGCGAGTTTGGCTTTGTTCTGTTTTCCGCAGCACAAGCAGCACAGCTGATCGAGCCAGCAGCATCTAGCCTGTTTGGGGCGGTGGTGACACTCTCAATGGCGACAACTCCGTTCTTAATGATTTTTGCAGGTAAACTCGCACGGCGACAGGCCAAACGCGAAGGCCCGCTTGATGGCCCTGAGCTGGCGGAACGTGCCAGTGTTATCATTGTTGGCGCAGGTCGCTTTGGTCAAAGCGTATCGCAAATTATGCAAGCCGCTGGACGCAGCGTGACAATTATAGATATCAAACCCGCACAAATTGATCGTAGCGGTTCGTTTGGACGCAAGGTTTTTTACGGCGATGGCACCCGTATCGATTTGTTGCGACGCGCAGGAGGGGATGAGGCTTGTGCAATAATATTTTGCACCGATGATCGTTCTATTACTGCGGAATCGCTGGTCCCTGTGCGGGAGACATTCCCGCAAGCACAGCTATTCATGCGCGCTTACGATCGGGAACAGTTGCTTAAGCTGATGCCAGAGGAGAGCCTGTATATAGTTCGCGAAGTTTTTGAATCATCTATAAAAATATCTGCAACGGCACTAAAGTCGATTGGCGAGAGCAGTGAGAACATCAAAAAAGCAATTGTCGAATTCCGCAAACGTGATGGAGCACGATTGAATGAGCAGTATTCCAGCGGAAACATACGCGCCGGTTCACGGCATAGTTTTGGCGGAGATGATTCCGATGATTTTTTGATGGATTAAGGATTGGTGGTTTTGAATCACCCAGATATCGCCATATTCATGTCACCGGCCTATAAATATCGCTTATGGGTTTTTGCATGATACGCATATCTGCCAACATCCTCTATATGCCCCGTAAGGGCCCCTTACAGTGAAGAGAGGTACATCAGGCTGACAGGGTAGCGGAAAGGCGATTATGTGCCTGTTCGGTACCTTAAAATACGTTTTAGAGCCTATATGGTTATATTACCTTCGCCTCTTGGTTATCTTTATGAGGTTGTCACCTAACGCACGGTTTCTTCATTCAGGAATGCAGCGACATCGCTTAGAACAATATCCTTGCTCAAAAATGTCTGCCCGATCCCGCGGGCAAGTAAAAAGGGAAGGGTGCCACTGCTCATTTTTTTGTCGTGCAGCATATGGCTCACAATAGTTTCACCGCTTGCAACACTATGTGCCTCGTTAAGGGTGGTGGGCAGACCGGCGCGTTTTAGCAGTCCGCATACCCGCACGGCTTCGGCATTGCTGCAATATCCCAGCCGGGCTGAATACCGAAATGCAAGCGCCATACCCGCAGCAACGGCTTCACCGTGGAATAACAGATCCGAAAAGCCGGTCTGCGCCTCCAGCGCGTGGCCAAATGTGTGGCCCAGATTGAGCAGTGCTCTTGTACCCGTAAGCTCTTTTTCATCAGCAGCTACAATTGCCGCCTTGGCCTCTACCGAATGCACAATCGCATATTCGCGGACAGCTGCGTCGCCGGTGAAAAACGCGTCAAGATTGGTATCGAGATAATCAAAGAACGCCGCGTCGTTGATAAGGCCGTATTTAACTACCTCGGCAAAGCCAGCGGCCAACTGACGCGTAGGTAAAGTTGCAAGCACTTGCGGGTCGATCATGACCAACGCTGGCTGGTGAAAGGCGCCAACCAAATTTTTGCCCGCGCGGCTGTTGATGGCTGTCTTGCCGCCCACGCTGCTGTCGACCTGCGCTAAAAGGGTGGTGGGGATCTGGATAAAACCACATCCGCGTTTCAGGATATGTGCGGCAAAGCCAGTAATATCGCCAACAACACCACCACCAAGCGCAATGATATGGTCACTGCGCTCAACATGGTTATCAAGCAACCAGTCGGTAATCGCCTCTAATAATGTCCAGCTTTTTGCGCCCTCGCCCGCTGGCAACGTGAACAATATGGTTTCTAACCCGGCGTCCACGCAGCTTTCTCGAAAGGCTGGCCACACATGCTGTTCGACTTGATCATCCGTAACCACCAGCAACCGTTTGCCTCGCGAATAAGGCAATAATGTCGCACCCGCATGTGCCAATAATCCGGCTTCAACATGGATGTTATAAGGACTATCCTCCAGATCGACTGTGACGATTGTCATGGGAAAAGCGCTTTCATAATCTGTTCAACGGTCACACCGTGAGGCGCTGTATCGCTCCTGGCGTGAATTTCTGCCTGCGCATAGATCGGGTCGCGTTTTTCACCAAGCTCAATCAGGACAGTGCGTGGGTCGCGACCGACGAGCAAAGGCCGGTGGCTTCGCCTCGAAACGCGCTCAACCAATATGTCGATGTCGGCATTTAACCAGATTGAATGGGTTTTCGACAGAATCAGCGCGCGGGTTTCATCATTGATAAACGCGCCGCCTCCCGTTGCAATGACCTTTGCATTGCCTTTGATCAACCGGGCAATGACGCGGCGTTCCCCGTCACGGAAATACTCTTCGCCGAAACGTTCAAATATTTCTGCAACTTTTAATCCGGCAGCTTTTTCAATCTCTTCATCAGCATCGACAAAAGGCAGACCAAGGTGTTCAGCGAGTTTGCGCCCGATACTGGTCTTACCAACACCCATCATTCCGACAAACACAAGTGGACGATCAATCGTGGCGGATTGTCTTATGCGACGGGTATCGCGCTTTTGTTTGCTTATGGTTGCCATTGCGAGTTTGCCTATATATCGGCTAAGCGTTGGCACAAAGTAATTTGCCGTGTTAGAGATTCGAGATAATGGTTCGCGTACACAGAAAGTCCAGAGGATGGCCAATAGGATGGATAATGTTGGCAATTATTCTTGTCTTATTAGTGGCGGCTTTGTTTGGTTTCAGATATCTGGGCAGCGAACAATTACAAAAAACAGTCGAACTTCGTGTCACACCTCCAGCCGATATTGCAAAGCCAATCCAAAACGCGAAGCCAATCGAAATTACGAAAGCGAGATAAACGTTTGAAACGCGCCTTATCCCTTGCTGCGATTGTCTTTGTTACTGGCTCGGCTTTGACGCTGGCATTGCCGGCAATAGGTCAGGATAGTCCTGAATCGTTATTGCCGCCTGGTTTTGGTGATCCGCCCCCACCATCCACTCCACGCCCGCCCCGCCCCGCGTCCGGTTCTCCAGTTACGGCAATGCCATCAACTGGATCACGTCCACCCGCAACACCAATCTCGGGCTCAAACAGTGTCTCTGCTGCTGGCGCAACGATTGCGCCCGATGGCAGCATATTGCCTGCCAAACCTAAAGACGGTGAAGACATTCAAACTGCCGAGGTGAAACAAGTATTCGATGTACCGCCAGCAGGACGGCGTTCGCTCGGTACTATCGGGATAATATCAGACGCTTCGGGTGGTTTTGCAAAGAATGTTTTTGGTCAGGCCAACGGCACATATTTGACTAATATATTACGCAACACGACGGGTCCGCTTGCCTCACGCTGGGGCACGATAATGACACGGCGTTTGCTCGCCAGCCGTACCGATACCCCGCGTAATATAAATGGCGCTGACTGGGTAGGCGAACGGGCATGGCTACTTTTGCGGATGGGTGATGCAGTGACATCACGGCAATTGGTGCAACAGGTGGACGCTGGACGCTATTCCAAACGGCTTTACGAAGTCGCGATGCAGACATTTTTGGCAAACGGCGATCTTGGCGGCATGTGTCCACTTGCCGACGGGGGCGCACAGACGGTAGGCGACCCGGCTTGGAAAATGGCGCGACCAATTTGCGCTTCACTGGCCGGTGAACAGGGAACAGCATCGTCGCTTTTGAACCAGGCGCGTAACAAGCGCTGGATGGTGGGCATCGATTATCTGCTTGCTGAAAAAGCTGTTGGTGCGGGTACCAATGGTCGCCGTTCGGTGAAGATTGAATGGGAAAAAGTTCGCGGCTTTAATGCCTGGCGGCACGGCCTTGCCAATGCCACTGGAATTGAACCGCCTGCGCGGCTTTATGCGGGCTCTGGACCACATCTAGATGGCTGGCTCGTTCAGATGCCGATGTTGTCGGTGAAATCGCGGATTAAAGCAGCGCCTGTTGCCGCAAGCCTTGGCGTAATATCGAACCGTGCTCTGGTTGACCTTTACGCGCAAGCATCCGACGATGCCGATGCAGGAAGCGAGGCAAAGGCAACAGCTGATCTTCTTGAAACCGCCTATTCCGGTTCGGATGTCAGCGCGAAAGTGGCCGCTATGGCCAGCATTTGGGACAGTTCTAAAGAACCACGTCTGTTACATGCAAATTTGGTTTTGACGGCACGCGCCGCCGCTCTCATCGCGCCATCGTCAAGCTATTCGGCGCAAAGTGACCGGCTTGTCGCGTCGATGATGACGGCTGGATTTGACCGGTCAGCAGCGCGCTGGGCCGATGTAGTGGGCGATGGTTCGATTGGCTGGGGTTTGCTTGCGGTTGGTTCGCCTGGAATGAATGGCAAGGTGTCTTCGGGACAATTGGGAGATTTCAGGGGCAATGACAACAGCATAGATTATCATAAATCAGCTTTATTGCTGGCAGGATTAGCAGGGCTTGATCGTGTTGAAGTAGCCACTCAAGCTGGTTTTATCGACGACATTGGTGTCAATATATTGCGGACCTCACGCTGGAGTAAGGCAATTACCGAGGCCGCAGGGCGTGGTGAACAGGGTACGGTAGTGTTGCTGGCTGCTGCTGGAATGCAGGGGTCTGACTGGACCAAAATACCGGCACAGCATTTGTACTTTATCGTTAAGTCGTTGCGTCAGGTTGGTTTGGAAGCAGAAGCGCGTATGATCGCTGCCGAAGCGGTTACATTTGGTTGAGTTTGCCACCGCCTATGAAACGGGATAGCGATATTGGTCTTATCGACCGGTTTCTGGAAATGATGGCGGCAGAACGGGGTGTGGCAGGAAACACGCTGTCCGCCTATCGCAGCGATTTGACTGCGGCCTCTATACTTTTGCAGGGTAAACTTACACAATCGGGCGCAGCAGAACTTAGCCAGCTGGCATCGTCATGGGCGACACTAGCGAACAGTTCAGTGGCACGCAAAACATCCGCACTCCGCCGGTTTTTCGGTTTTCTTGAAGAAGAGGGGCTGCGAAGTGATAATCCATCTGCATCGTTGCCCAAGCCGACACAGATACGAAGCCTTCCCAAAATTCTGGATAGAGATCAGGTTGATCTGCTGTTCAATTCCATTGAGGCGCGGTTGGCAAAACCCGATCCTGTATCACGCGACTTCAGGCTTTCTGCGCTGGTTGAGCTGCTTTATGGATCGGGTTTACGCGCGACCGAATTGGTGGCGTTGCCGCGCGCATCGATTGCTGTGGACAAGCCCTATATCATCCTGACGGGAAAGGGTGCGAAGGAGCGATTGGTGCCAGTATCTGATCGGGCGCGCCATGCGGTTGCCGTCTGGCACGCTTTTGTGCCGGCAACTTCGCGGTACTTATTCCCATCACGTACTGGCCATATCAGCCGCATTCGCCTGTTCCAGATTATCCGCGATCTCGCGACGGAATCCGGATTGGATGCCAGCAAAATCAGCCCCCATGTCCTGCGCCATGCCTTTGCCACGCATTTGTTGGCTGGCGGCGCAAATCTGCGTGCATTGCAAGCGATGTTGGGTCATGCCGATATTGCTACCACGCAAATTTATACGCATGTGGACAGCAGCCGGTTGGTTGCACTCGTAAATGAACGCCATCCACTTGCAAAACTTAGGGTCAGGACCCTAACTTGTCGCGTTGACCCAAGCGCTCCTAAGCTCTAACCAAAACTATGACTGTTTACCTCGATTTTGAAAAACCGGTTGCCGCCCTTGAAGCGCGCATCATGGAGCTGCAAGAAACTGCCGATGAAAGCGCGATTGATGTCGCGGCGGAAATCGGCAAGTTACGCGCTAAGGCCGATAAGCTGCTCAGGGACACCTATGCCAAGCTTAGCCCGTGGCAGAAAACACAAGTAGCACGACATCCAGAACGCCCGCATTTCAAGCATTATGCCGCTGCGATCTTTGATGATTTTACCCCGCTTGCCGGTGACCGTGCCTTTGCCGATGACCAAGCAATTATAGGCGGACTGGCCCGGATTGGGGATAAGCGCCTAATGCTGATCGGTCATGAAAAAGGCGATGATACCCAAAGCCGCCTGCATCATAATTTCGGCATGGGCAAGCCCGAGGGATATCGCAAAGCAATCCGGTTGATGGACCTTGCAGACAGGTTTGCGCTGCCCGTTGTTACATTGGTGGACACATCGGGCGCATTTCCTGGCGTTCAGGCCGAAGAGCGCGGTCAGGCCGAGGCAATTGCCCGCTCGACCGAAAAATGCCTGTCGCTTGGCGTGCCGATGATTGCCTGCATTGTGGGAGAGGGCGGCTCGGGTGGCGCAGTCGCACTTGCCGCAGCAGAGCGGGTATTGATGTTTGAACATGCGGTATATTCGGTGATTTCGCCCGAAGGCTGTGCATCGATCCTATGGCGAACCGGCGATAAAGCGGCGGATGCGGCGCAGGCGATGAAGATGACGGCGGTGGATTTGAAAGCTTTTGGTGTAATAGACCGGATTGTGCCCGAACCAATTGGCGGCGCTCACCGCGATCACCCGCTTGCAACGGCATCGCTGGGGCTGGCAATCGTAGAGGAGCTTGATGCGCTCTCGGGATTTGATGCCAAAGAACTTAAACGCCAACGTCGCGCCAAATTTCTTGCAATGGGGGCATTTTAGATCGTCTTTGAGCGATTTCCAAGCGATGGGTATCAATCGCTATTTAAGAAATCGCGGCAAACCGCTCTAATAACACCGCTCAAAATTTTACGTCTGATCCTTGCATAATGTGTTAGCATCGTTTCAACAGCAAGTGAGGAGAAAAATAATGGGTATTCGCAAAGGCATATGGGCCGCCAGTGTTGCCGCCATCGCGTTAACAGCAGCATCGTTCGACTCGGTAAGTGCTGCAAAGGATAAGGCGGAGAAGGTCAGCACGCCGCAATCAATCACGCCATCCGAAAAGGCCCAAGGTGCCAAGGCGCACCCTGAAATCCTCGCCGAATTTGGTGGGGCATGGCAAAGCCCGCAGACTGACTATGTGGTAAAGGTTGGCAAGAATATTGCGGTACAATCCGGGCTTGGTAATGCGCAGAGCGATTTTACAGTCAGCTTGTTGAACTCTCCTGTAAACAACGCTTTTGCGATACCCGGCGGCTATATTTACATCACGCGCCAGCTGACCGCACTTTGCAACAGCGAAGCCGAAATGGCGGGTGTGCTGGGTCATGAAGTTGGTCATGTTGCGGCAAGGCATAGCAAAAAACGGCAACGGCAATCGACAATCGCTAATATCCTTGGCGCGGTGGGAGCAATTGGCGGCGCGTTACTTGGTGACAATGGCGGAATATTGGGCGCAGTTGGTGGTGCCGCCAAGCAATATTCAGGAACATTGGCACAGCTTTTGACCCTGTCCTATTCACGCGGACAAGAAGAACAGGCCGATGATTTGGGCATCAAATATTTAAGCAAGGCAGGCTATGACCCGTCGGCACTCTCCGACATGCTCAATTCGCTTGCCATGCAGACCAGTATTGATGCGCGTGCCGCCGGGCAAAGTGCTGGCGCGGTGCCGGAATGGGCAAGCACTCACCCTGATCCAGCCAAACGTGTTGTACGTGCCGCGACCAATGCCAAGGCATATCCGGTGAGCACACTGCGCAAGCAAGATACACATTTTGCGGCAATTAACGGGATGTTGTACGGCGATGATCCCAAGCAAGGAGTGGTTGAGGGCCAAGAGTTTCTGCACGGTGATCTTAAGCTTAAATTTTCGGTGCCTACGGGTTACGGCATGTCGAACGGCACAACCGAGGTTTCGATAAACGGAACTGGCGGCAAAGGGATTTTTTCGACAGCCGCCTATAGTGGCAATAAACAAGCCTATATTGATGCGGTTTTCAAGGCACTCGCCGGGCAAAATCAGGCTATCAATTATGGCGCGATCAGCCAGACGACTGTTAACGGGATCCCGGCCTTTTATGCAACTGCCTTAGTGCCAACGCAGCAGGGCGGCCAGAATGAGCTTACCGTTTATGCCTATGAATTTTCAGCCAGTCAGGCATTTCATTTCATAACAGTTAATCCGGCCAACACCAATCCGTTTTCAAACATGTATCAAAGCATCACCCGTCTTAGCCAGGCGCAGGCAGATGCAATTAAACCGCGTAAATTGAAGATAGTTACAGTTGCTAAAAACGATACCGTTGCGACATTGGCGGCTAAAATGGCTTATACATCAATGCAGGTTGACCGGTTCTTGGCGCTAAACGGGTTACGTGGCGATGCTACGCTTGCGGCCGGCAGGAAGGTTAAGATAGTAACTTACTGACCCTATGTAGTGATGTGCATCAAAAAGGGCGGTGGTCAATGACCCCGCCCTAATTTGTAAATCCGATTTGGTCTCAGAATTCTAACAATAGCAATTAAAGCTTTGCGCTTACGTTACCAAATGTGTTTTTAAGTTTTGTGCCCGTAGTACTCATGGCTGTGATGGCTGCAACCGCAATAAGTGCGGCAATAAGGCCATACTCGATTGCAGTGGCACCATGTTCATTTTTCATCATTTTAGAAATGAATGTCATTTTCAGAATTCTGCCTTGAACTTATCAGCGAATGTGAATGCAATATTTCCGCATTCAATATCAACAAAAAAAGGGCGGCTGTCTGAGACCGCCGCCCGATTTTAGTACTAAAAATAAGATTTTTAGTTTACCAGAACAACGATATTAAAGCTTAGCGCTTACGTTACCGAATGTGTTGGTCAGCTTTGAGCCCAATGTGCTCATTGCTGTAATTGCAGCAACAGCGATCAGTGCAGCGATCAAGCCATACTCGATTGCAGTTGCGCCGTCTTCGTTCTTCATGATTTTGGTTACGATGGTCATTTCAAGTCTCCTGTTAGTTGTTCAATACACCCGACCAGTTATAACAATAATAATATAACCGATTGTGACTTAATAATTGGTAGTTACTTCTAATAAGTTAACGCGCTTAAATTATTGTGCATTAACAACTTTGTTGGAAACTTTATTCCACATATTAGCTGTACCTTCACCTACGTTTTTCAAGCCCACAAACATAGCGAGCACAATCAACGTTACTATTAAGCCATATTCTACTGCCGTCGCCCCATCTTCACTTCGAACGATGCGTCGAATTGTGTTAAACATTTCTTGGCCCCGTCTGTCTTGTTTGTTGCGAACTCATTCTTTTTTCCACAAAGAGATTAACAAAACCTTTCAGCGGTGAAAGAAAATGGAAGAAAATCCGACAATGTTGTTTGTGGTTGCTGCGGCGTTAACCAATGAAAATGATGAAATACTGCTACAAAAGCGTCCCGAGGGCCGTTCTATGGCAGGGCTGTGGGAATTCCCGGGTGGTAAGGTAGAGGAAGGGGAAACGCCCGAATCAGCATTAATTCGTGAACTTGAAGAAGAACTGGGCGTCGGAATTGAAGCCCAAAACCTCTATCCAGTAACATTTGCCAGCGAAGCTTTGGGTGATAAACACCTTATACTTATGCTATATATATGTCGCATTTGGTCGGGGGAACCAAAAGCATTGGAAAGCCCGGAAATAGCTTGGGTACCATTATCGGAAATGCATAATCTTGAAATGCCGCCCGCGGATGGTCCGTTTATTGATGCGCTTGCCTTGGCTTTACAGCTTTAATCACCAGGCGGCTTTAATATTGAAGCAAGCGACACCGTGCCGCTGCCCCGTCTGGCGGGTTTGGGTTGATCGGTTGAAGGTGCCCAGCCGCTGATATGTATGATGGTATATTGTTCTTCGACCTTACCGTCGACGTCCATCATATCCGCCCAAACAGAAACAAGTCGCGTAAAGGCGGCCATGCCAAAATAAGGCCGCTGCCCGGCTAGGGCATTGCCAACGCCCATATCCCGCACATCAGCAATCAACCTTGCGATGCTGCTGTAGCGCACCGGCATATTATCCTGATCGGCGACGGGCAGGGCAAATCCGGCACGCGTTAGCAGGTCTGCTGCACTACGCAGGTCGATCTGCGGATGGATATGCGGTATTGCACGATCACCGTCGGCAATCATCATCGCCCCTTTAAGCCGCATTAGTGTTCCGGCGCCGAACATGCTGCCTAACATCAATCCGTCAGGCTTTAAGCACCGGCGTATCTGTACCAGCGCACCGGGCAAATCATTCACACTGTCCAGCGTTCCGACCGTGATAATGAGGTCATAGCTTTCCGGGGCGAATGGCAAAGCATCCTCCTTTATGATCACACAGTCATCTGTTGTCGCTTCGCTCTGCGAGAGTGCGGCCAATGTGCGTGATGCTGTGCGATCGCCTAAAATCAAATCGGCATAGGCCGTCATCGGTCCGATAATCAGCACATCCCTAAAATCACGGGTGACATAGGCGAGGCGGTCAGCCAAATCTTCAGCGATATGCTGCCATAAAAAATTATCAGAGCCCCTGCGTCGTCCCGCCCGCTCGCGCAATGCCCGGCGGCGGCGGCGATCAAATATTTCTGGGGCAGGGGTTTGGCTTTCCATTTGCGTCTTGTGCCGGTGCTTTGTTTATTGGACAAGGGCTTGTGCGAAGTCCGTTAGCATATTTGCGCCCTGCGCTTGATTTTGTGCTGCCTGAACGGTGCCCGTCATGCAGCGCAATCACACCGACTGGCGGGGTATTTTGTTCGGAGTGTTGGCAAAAGGTACATTTCTTAGGGCCGCCATGGTGCGTTGGTTGTGCTGTGCCGCTGCCCTTTGAAACCGATGAGGCACAATATTGCGCAACGTGCCTTTCTAAACCACCGATCCATAACGGGATACGCGCGGTTGCCGCATACGGGGACGCAACAGCAAAGGTCGCAGTCCGGTTAAAGCATGGTGGTAAGATCGGGCTTGCTAAAATGATTGCGCAGCAATTGGCGCGCCATGTTCCTTTGGGAGAGGATTCCCTGATAATCGCTCCCGTGCCGCTGCATTGGACACGGCTTTGGATGCGCAGTTATAACCAGTCGACCCTGATTGGTAGGGCGCTTGCAAAAGAGAAAGGGCTTAAGTTTATTCCCGACCTGCTTGTTCGCAATAAACGCACGCCATTTTTGCGCGGTATGTCCCAAGCCGAACGCCGCCGCACCGTGAACAAAGCTTTCACGCTCAACCCCAAATGGCAGGATCGGCTTAGCGGAGCGCGGATCATATTGGTCGATGATGTCTATACCACTGGCGCAACTGCCAATGCTTGTATCAAGGTTCTGAAAAAGGGCGGAGCGGATTGGGTGCAGATATTTTGCTGGGCGCGGGTATTGCGCGGAGAAGTTCTGCCCGAACATTTGATTGAGCCTTTGGACTATTGACTTAAGGCATATCCCGCACCACTTTAATATGATGACACAGACAGTTGAAATCTACACCAAATTCGGATGCCCTTATTGTTCCCGTGCAAAACAGCTTTTGTCGGCAAAGGGTGTGAAATATATCGAATATGACTTAACATTAGGGGGCCCCAAGCGCGCCGAAATGGAGCAGCGTGTTCCCGGCAGCCGCACCGTGCCGCAAATCATTATCGGCGGCAAACCGGTTGGTGGATCGGATGATCTGGCGGCAATCGAAGCTGCTGGAAAACTCGATGCCCTGCTAAAAGGTGCAGCTGCATCGTGATTACTTATGACCTGCGCTGTTCTGCCGCGCATCAGTTTGAAGGCTGGTTTGCTTCCTCTGCAGATTATGATCTGCAACAGGCAAAGGGTTTGATCCTGTGTCCCGTGTGCGATGATATCCATATCAGCAAGGCGCCGTCCGCTCCATATGTCGCACGTAAGGGAAATCAATCAGTCGCCGTTAAGCAAAGCGTGCCTGAGGCAGAGGTCGATCGCCCGTCGGATCACGCTGCACTTGCCGTTACCAATGCCGAACCGATGTCGGCGGCGGTGCAGGGTGCGATTGAAAAACTGGCGGCGATCCAGGCCGAGGTGCTCAAAGAATCCACCTGGGTTGGCCGCGACTTTGCCGAAGAAGCGCGCGCCATCCATTACGGGGAAAGCCAAGACCGCCGGATCCACGGCGAGGCAAGTCCGGATGAAGCACAGGCGCTCAGCGAAGAAGGCATTTCTGTTGCCGCATTGCCATTGCCGTTCGTGCCGCCGCGCGCAAAAAATTGACCCTGCGGAGCAGCGGCGCTAGAGCTTACAACAAGGCTTTGGCCTAAAGCACCCATAGCTCAGCAGGATAGAGCATCAGATTCCTAATCTGGGGGCCACTGGTTCGAATCCAGTTGGGTGCACCACTTCGGAACAAAGCTGGGCACTGCGCCCAGCTTTGTTCCAGTCCCCGCGCCAGCGGCGAGGGTTTGGAGCAAGTTGCTCTTTGATCCCATGATCCGAACTTCGCCGGTATCGACCTCAATGCGTTGGGCAAGTGCGCGGAGATGGTCACGGCGGTATCCGCCGCCTTCCATCCGCATCCGTTCGCGGGCGGTGCGGGCAAACTTGCTGAGCATTTGGGGTGTGATTGATTTGCGGCTGCTGGTGTCGAGCGATGCTGTCGCGCGGTCGGCATCGACGCGGGCCTGATCGCGGGTCGATTTGAGCGCCGCGATGCGCTCTTTCAGTTCGGGGTCGTCAAGATCGGCAACGCCGCTTTCAATCGCGTCATAGAGTCGCTTGAGGCGTAGATCGGTTTCGGTGGCGCGCTTGTTCAATTCGGCAATATGTGCCTGTTTGCGCTCGGAACGCTCCTGTCTGCGGTCAAAAACGGTCGATAGTATCTCTTCAAGCCGCGCGGGATTGAGCAAACGCTTTTCCAAATGATTGGCGACAAGGTCGTCGAGTTTGTCCATCGGTACGGTCATGCCCTCGCAAGCGGTCGGCCCTTGCCGTGCTTTGGTCGAACAAGTGTAATAGCGATAGCGCCCGCTCTTGCCGGTGCGGATGGTCATGGCACCGCCGCACTTGGCGCAGTGAATAAGGCCGGTCAGGAGCGTTGGCCCACCCACGACCTGCGGGTGCGTAACCTTGGGGCTGCGCGCCTTCATACGGGCTTGAACCGTATCGAACGTCACTTGGTCGATAATCGGCGGGACATCGACCGCGACGATTTCCGAGACGGGGTTGAGTTGGCGGCCCTTACCGCTCCGGTTGAACTCGTGACGGCCTGTATAGGTTGAGCGGGTCAGTATCTGGTGGACAGCGCCCACACCCCAAAGCCCGCCATCGCGGGTGAATATGCGATTTGCGTTGAGGTAGCTGGCGATGGCTTTGACGCCCATCGCGCCGGATGTGCCGTCACCATGAAGCGAAAGGCGGAACATCAGGCGCACTGTGTCAGCGTGAAGCGGGTCGATCTCCAGTTTCTTCTTGATCTTGGCTCCGCGCTGCTCGGCGGCAACCACGCGGTAGCCGATAGGAGGGAGCGAACCATTCCAA
>JAYUPC010000064.1:0-4931 GCA_043760355.1 Sphingomonadales bacterium | reverse complement strand
TAATGAAAGCTTGTCCATTTTGCAATTGGCAGGATTTTTTGAGAAACCTAATTCTTGCGCTGTGGTACCGTAAACGTTCCGGTCACGCGGCCGCCATTGCTGCCCTGTGTTGTGCCACTGCCGCCATTATTTATACTCGAACGTCCAGTATTCAGATCGATCACAAGCCGCCCACCGTTTAGATTATTCGCACCCTGTTTGAGCTTCACATTGCCAATCAGGGTAATAAGGTCGGTGTCGAGATCATAAATTGCGGCACTGCTACTTGCCCGCAGATCATCTTTTGTAATCGTGACGCCGCCGGTCGCATCGATCCGTTTAATGTCGATCCCGCCGCTATCTGTATAGGCACCTGTAACTCTTGCTGCGGTTATTGTCAGGCCTGCCTGCGTCACGATAACATTGCCGGACGCAACAACCCGGTCCTGACGCGATTGTAGATCCAGGCTGCCTGCATTGATGCTGACGGGGGCCTTACTGTTATGATTACGAATAAATTGCGCAGGGGCAGCTACACCGATCAATGCTGCGGTTAAAACGGCGCTGGTTGCTGCTATAAGGATAGAGCGGGTTATCATAAAACTCATCTAATCGTATTTTGGTCAATGAGCAAATGGACGTTTCCATTCAGCCCTACTGTTCGGGCATCCAGATCGGCTTGCATAGAATTTGCCGTGAATGTTCCGACCTTAGTTCGTCCGCTAACGGGACCAAAGCTCTGTAACTTTCTGGTCTTAAGAGCGAGCTGGACGTTACTTGCAATCAAGCTGTAACCATTACCACTGTCGAATGACAAGGGCCCGGTCACCCGCATCGTTTCCTTATCAAGGTCATACAGTCCGTATCCCGCGACCAATGAAGCTGCGCCTTCGGGCATCAATATCCGCGCCGATAAATCTGTCATTCGCAGCAATGGTTCTACCGAACTTCTCTGGACGGCACTGCCTGCGCGAATGGTAAAGGGACGCCCTTTACTATCTTCGCCGCGATACAAAGCTTCGGTCAACCGCATTCGTTCTTTGGCCATATTGACTTCGTTCTTGGCAAGCACAAAGCTCAGTTCCTGTGTGCCGGAAAACGGGCTAAACGCCAAAACTGCAAGCAGCATACCAATAATACTAGGCAGGATAACCCGCAATGCGCGGATTAACCGGTCATGGCCACCACCCGGCGCAGCCGAGACTTGTCGCTTTGTCCTTACGCGGTCCGCAAGGTCAGACATTGGGACGGTTCCCGGCATTAGCCATGCGCGAAAATATCAATTTCGGGCCAGCCGACAAGATCCAGCCGGGCCCTATGGGGAAGAAAATCGAAACACGCCTGTGCAATTTCGGTGCGGCCTTCGCGTTCGAGGCGGATAACGAATTGATCGTGTAAGCGGTGCAAATATCGCACATCGCTCGCCGCATAATCTTTTTGCGCGTCGCTTAATACCGGACCACCCCAATCGCTTGACTGCTGTTGCTTGGAGATATCTGTTCCCAGCATTTCCTTGACCAATTCTTTAAGGCCATGACGATCCGTGTAGGTCCGCGACAGGCGTGACGCGATTTTGGTGCAGAAAATTGGGGCAGCGGTTACCTTCAGATAATATTCAATCGCGGCCAGATCAAAACGGCCAAAATGAAATAATTTCAGCCGTTCTGGATCGCTGAGCACAGCGCGCAGATTGGGCGCAGCAAAGTCGCTTGTTGGGCTAAAGCGTACTAGATGTTCGTCCCCTTTGCCGTCGGAAATTTGCAACAGGCACAAGCGGTCCCGCGGCGTAATTAAACCCATAGTTTCGGTATCCACCGCCACTGGTCCTTGGGCTAGCACGCCTTGCGGCAGATCTTCTTCGTGCAAAAAAACGCTCAAAATGCGGTTCCCTTAAAAAATCGAATCGGCCCAGATTAATCGATAATTAGACCGTAGAATATGAATGGCATCTGCTCTCTGCCCGACTGTTTAAGCGAACGCAACTGCAACTATGGCGGACTTTCGAGGCTAAGCACGGCGTTACCCTGTGAATAACTGCTATCCATGCCCCGCAATATACGATATATGTAAATGGCGAGTTTCATGAATGTTGCCCGCGTCTCCGGCTGGAAATCCGCCCTTTCCCGCTGCAATCGATTAATACGGGGCGATGTGAAGGCAATAAAGTAGTTATGGATTTTGATCGCAAGCGGCGTGGTAAAGGCCGGGACAAACGGGACAGTTTTGGTGATGACAGCTATGATGGCTACCGTGCACCCTCCACTTTTCAAAATGATTTTGGAGGCGGCAGGTCGTCCGGCGGCGGCGGCTTCGGTGGACAAAACTCCGGTGGCGGCGGTGGCTTTAGCGGCGCACGTCGGGGACCTCCGGGCGGCGGATCGTCGATGCCGGCGCAGGTTATTGGCTCTGGCAAAGGCATCGTAAAGTTTTTCAACGGACAAAAAGGCTTTGGTTTTATCCAATGTGATGAACGTCCCGAAGATGTGTTCGTGCACATCAGCGCAGTTGAACTCGCCGGTTTAAGCGGTCTTGCCGAAGGGCAACCGCTTGAATTCACGCTTGTTGATCGCGGCGGAAAGGTTTCAGCTTCCGATCTTGTGATTGACGGCGAACCGATGCCAGTTACCGCAAGTGCCCCGCGCCCTGAACGTAATGAACGTAATGACCGTGATGGCGGGTTTCAGCGCGGCGCACCGCGCGAAGGTGGCTTTCAACGTGGCGGTGGTGATCGCCCTCAACAGAACCAGACCACTGGCGAACGTGCCAATGGTACGGTCAAGTTCTTCAACGACATGAAAGGCTTTGGCTTTGTCCAGCGCGATGATGGCGGTGAAGACGTGTTTGTTCATATCTCTGCGCTTGAGCGTTCGGGCCTTGGCCAAGTAGTGCAAGGCGACCGTTTGAGCTTTGATATTGAAATTGACCGCCGCGGAAAGTTCTCGGCAACTAACTTAAGCAATCTGGCTGAGTAAATTTGGCTCGACGCTAAAAGGTTTTGAAAGGCCCGGTTCTTGAAGAAGAAGCGGGCCTTTTGTTACTTGTAAGTGGCCGTTTCTCCAAACTTTGGCTCTTTTTAGTGCGCCGCACCCCAGCTCGCGCCGGTCCCGATATCCACACCCAATGGAACGGAAAGCTTTATCGCTGGTTCGGCGGCACCCGCCATCACTGCCTCAATCACCTTGCTGGCGGCATCCACATCGCCTTTGGGCAGTTCAAACACCAATTCGTCGTGCACCTGCAATAGCATCCGGACGTGGCCAAGACCTGCTGCTGATAAAGCAGGACCTATGCGCGCCATTGCGCGTTTGATGATGTCGGCGCTGGTGCCTTGTATCGGAGCGTTGATAGCGGCGCGTTCGCTGCCCTGGCGTTCGGCGCCATTGGCGGATTTGATTCGCGGGAACCATGTCTTGCGACCAAAAAGCGTTTCAGAATAGCCCTTCGCGCGCACGCTTTCCAATGTCTCCTGAATATAATTGCTGATCCCGGGAAAGCTTTTGAAATAGGCGTCGATCATGGCCTGCGCTTCATCGGGTGTGCTCTCCAGCCTCTTGGCTAGGCCCCAGCGGGATATACCATAGAGGATAGAGAAGTTGATCGTCTTGGCCCGACCGCGTGTGTCCCGGTTGACTTCGCCGAACAGTTCGCGTGCGGTGCGCGCGTGGATGTCTTCGCCTTGTTCAAAGGCATCCCGCAGCGCCCCGACATCAGCCATATGCGCGGCAAGACGCAACTCGATCTGGCTATAATCGGCGGCGAGGATGACATTGCCTTCCTCCGCCACAAAAGCATCGCGGATCTGGCGACCGATTTCGGTGCGGATCGGAATATTTTGTAGGTTCGGATCGGTTGAGGATAACCGCCCGGTCTGCGCGCCTGTTAAAGAATAACTGGTATGTACGCGCCCGGTTTTGGCGTTGATCTGTTCTTGCAAGCTGTCGGTATAGGTGGATTTAAGTTTTGCCAGCTGTCGCCATTCGAGCACCTTGCCAGCAATCGCCACATCTTGGTTGGCCAAATCTTCGAGCACAGTAACATCGGTTGAATATTGCCCCGACTTGCCTTTTTTGCCGCCCTTATGCCCCATTTTTTCAAACAGGATTTTGCCCAGTTGAGCAGGCGAAGCAATGGCAAAAGGTTCGCCAGCAAGTTCGTGTATATGCTTTTCAAGTCTTTCCATTTCGGTTGCAAATTCTGCAGACAGGCGCGAGAGCACAGCCCGGTCAACCTTGATCCCAGTGCATTCCATTTTGGAGAGAACGGGAACTGTGGGCCTGTCGACCATTTCGTAAACCCGCGTCGCTTTTTCTGGGCTCATGCGCAGCTTTAGATGATGCCATAGGCGAAGGGTAACATCGGCATCCTCGGCGGCATATTGGGTCGCCTGCCCTAAGGGAACTTCGGCAAAACTGATCGCCGATTTGCCGGTGCCACACACGCTTTTGTATGTTATGCAATCATGGTTTAGATGCAGCTTGGCAAGTTCGTTCATACCGTGCCCGCCCGTGCCAGCGTCAAGATTAAAGCTCATCACCATCGTGTCATCAAACGGGGTAATCGCGACCCCGTGCTGCGCCAACACCGACATATCATATTTCAGGTTT
This sequence comes from Sphingomonadales bacterium, assembly GCA_043760355.1. Classification (GTDB taxonomy): domain Bacteria; phylum Pseudomonadota; class Alphaproteobacteria; order Sphingomonadales; family Sphingomonadaceae; genus Sphingorhabdus_B. Next base: position 348 of record JAYUPC010000064.1, on the reverse strand, counting down.
TGGCCGATTTTCAGGATACTCTCATCTTCGAGCAATGCTTTTAACTTTGCCAACGCATCGGCAAACGCGATCTGCTGCGGTTTTTCGGCAAACATATCGGTCCCGCCGTGTTGCAACGGCACATAACAGGCTTCCCCGGGTTGCACAGCAAGGCTGAAACCAACCAGTCGCGCGGTCACCGCCTCTAAGCTGTCGGTTTCGGTATCAAAAGCAACAATGCCTTTTTCTGACGCACGCGAAATCCAATGGTCGAGGCGTGCTATGTCGGTCACGCACTCATACCCGCTCACAGCAATGAGCGGCATGGGCGAAGGCTTTGGCGCGTCGCCTGCTATTGGAACAACATCT
>JAYUPC010000063.1:0-14813 GCA_043760355.1 Sphingomonadales bacterium | reverse complement strand
CCCAACGTGCCGCAAATTTACCGTTTAAGGTTGAACCAAAGTCAGAGAATTTCTCAAATCGGCCAGCAACCGTAGTGGTGAAATTGGGCATGATGTCTGCATCCAATTCCACATAGCCGGCAAAACTGCTGCGGCTGACATCGGTTGCGCTAGATGCAGGAATTCCGGGGAAGCCCTGTGCTCCGGCTGGTGCCGCACGACCCGGGAAACTGCATATGCCGGTCCCTACATTGTAAATGCCAACCTGCGTGGTGCAGTTCGCCGCCGTTGTTGCAAATGACGCCCTGAACAACGGGCCCGTCGCATAGGATTGCAGATCACCGCCGCGAATATCGAAATTCTCGTTCCGGTATTCGCCGCCAAACGCGACCGACAAAGGTGTGCTCAAGCCAATTTCGAATTCTTTGCTGAAATCAAGATTTGCGGCAATCTGGCCGTAAGCAAGACCGCCTGCATCAAAATCTTTCTGGCTTGCGGTACCAAATGACGTGTTCAGTGAATTCAAGACACGGAAGTCAAAGCTGTTGTGCCCGTAACCAAGCGAGAGATCGGTATTCCACCCGCCAACTTCGCCCTTGATACCAATCGTGCCGGAATAATCTTCGAGATTGGTATTGATATTAGGCAGGAAACCATTGGGCGTTAATGGAACAAAATTGGCTGGATTGGGCGTTGTCGATGGTGTGATTGTTGAATAGTCGCGGTTGGCTCCCGATGGGAACCTCGGATCAGCGCCATTACCGGCACTTTGCTGACGGTAATTTGCCGCACTCAATCCATCGCGTTTGCCATAAGATGCAAAACCATAAAGTTCAAACGCATCGCTCAACTGGGCACCGGCGTTTATGAAGAAGTTATAATCTTCGGTCTTCGCATCACCATATTTGAACTGCAGGCGGTTAAAACCGACTTCGCGGGTATCAAATAAAGGTGTCGCAGGGCGGTTGTAATTTGGACGCAGATCATAACCAGCGCGGTTCGTCGCGTCACGGTTCCGATATTCTGCGGTAACATTGAGATAGCCATCCGCACCAATGGGTAAGCCAAAGTTCGCGCCGATTGTGTAAAGGTTGCCATCGCGCGCCTTGCGCTCACCATCTGATGTTGATGCGAGTACGCGGCCATCGACTTTATCAAATGCAGGCTGTCCTGCGGTTGATGTTAGCCCGGTAATGTTTGCCACATTATCCAGCGTGGTAATATATTTGCCAAAGCTGGCCGATGCACGGCCTCCACTCGACTGCTTTTTCAGCTGGATGTTGATAACTCCTGCAATAGCATCCGAACCATATTGCGATGAAGCGCCGTCACGCAAAACTTCGATGCGTTCAATTGCTAGACCAGGAATCAAGTTGAGGTCAACCGCTGCACTGCCGCGGCCCACAGTGCCATTGATGTTGAGAAGTGCGGAAACGTGACGGCGTTTGCCGTTGACAAGAACCAGAGTCTGATCAGGGCTAAGTCCGCGCAAGGTCGCCGGGCGTAGCGTATCAGTTCCGTCGGCAATCGAAGGTTGTGGAAAGTTAAACGAAGGAACCAGATTGTTGAGGATTTTGTTCGTTTCTGTCTGACCACTGGTGGCAATCGCATCCGCGCCGATAACATCCACTGGCACCGGACTATCCGCAACCGTGCGGTCTGTACGACGTGTGCCGGTAACAATGATCGCATCCTCGGGAGCAGCCGCTACTTGATTTGCGGTTTCTGTCGTTTGCGCAAAGGTCGGAGTATTAAAGGCAGTTAGCGAGAGCGAGGCCAGTAAAATGGCTCGTGAAGATATAATCATTGCGATTCCCTTATTTTATTAGACGTATTATGTCATATTATGTGACATGCCCGTTCTTTATTTGTCCGGCTAAAGTCAAGACTTAGGGCGTTTTGCAAAACGATTATGTGCATGCGTGTTGCCCATTGGCAACATTAGGCCCTTTGCAGTTAGAAAGCCTGCTTGATCCGTTCGATCATCATATGCGGCGCAGGAGCAGCGTCGTTGGTATAACGCATCGCAACACTAACCCGCGAAAGCCGGAAATACAGATCCTCACTGGCGGCAATTAATTCCCGTGCCTCGTCCGGGAAGCGCGCAAGCTGATAATCATCGGTCGCTGGTGCATAACCCAAATCGCGAGCATCGCTGCTCGCTTCGTCCTGGGAAAGCTCCCCTGCGCGCAAAGCCTTTTGATTAAGCAGCCAGGCAATCGAGTGCATCAACCGCGTTGTGACCTTTAGTGATTCACACGAAAACGCAACCGCCGCTTCAATCGGCAGACCGTTTGCGGTCGGATCACGATCAAAATAAGCGCGCGCCTCATCCGCCAAAAGCATAGCTTCGGTGTAAAGCGCGCTTAACAGCTTGGGCGTCAATTCGTAATGCGGTGCATTCATGGCATATCTTATGACAGAGCGAAGGAGGCATTGTTAGGGTATTTACCTTCTTTCAACAGGAAACTTACACACTGTGCCGTGATGGAACGTACAAGATCAGGAATGTGAAGATGTAATTAGGGTCAGGACCTAGGCGATAATGTCGGGAACCAGATGATCCTCAAGCCGCATGATCTGATCCTTCAGAATAAGCTTCTTTTTCTTCAGCCGCGCAATTTGTAGTTGATCGACCGAACCACGGGCACGCAATGCCTCGATGGCATCATCAAGATCGCGGTGCTCGATCTTTAACTGCTCCAGTTGTGCGCGGTAGCCTTCGTCATTCATGCACTTGCTATAATCATGCTATGCTTAACAAGTCACCGATAAAAAATGGTCTGTCGGCGCAAAATGCATTTTTGATAGAGACAGCACGCGCGAAAAGTGATTTACTCACATTCGTTAGGTCAGCTACACTCACAAATTAACGAGGAGAATGATGTGAACAACAGCCATATGTCCGCGCTTCGATTGAAGCATGCCGAATTGGAAATCAAATTAGAGCGCGAAGAAACAAGGCCGCTGCCGGACAGCAAGTTGATACACACTCTCAAAAAACAAAAACTGCACATCAAAGATGTTATCGCACAAGAATCGGCTCACGCCTGAATTCTAATTTTTTGATGCGTTGGGTCTCGCGCCCTTCAATAGCTTCTGCTACGCCCTAAGTTATGGAAAGCGCGACCCAATCCGCCCGTAATATATTGACCGGCCTGCATGAGGTTATGGCAGCAAATAATCATGCGCAGGCAAAACTCAATCATGTCGTCAATATCATTGGCGAAGCATTATCGAGCGAGGTGTGTTCGATATATTTGTTGCGCGAAGGGGCACTCGAACTTTTCGCGACCCGCGGCCTGAACGAAGCCGCAGTGCACGTCACACGCCTTGGCTTTGGCGAAGGTCTGGTCGGTACAATTGCCGAGCACGTTGAAACGCTCAATCTGGATGAAGCCGCATCGCATCCCAATTTCAGGTATATGCCCGAAACGGGGGAGGAACGCTTCCACAGTTTTGCAGGCGTCCCCATCGTGCGTTCCGAACGCGCCGTTGGTGTGATGTGCGTGCAGCACGCCGAACCACGTAAATATGCCGAAGTTGAGATTGAAGCGCTGCAAACCGTGGCGATGGTTCTTGCCGAATTGATCGCCAATGCCGGCTTGATCGATACATCAAGTGCGGGCGGTGTAATTGATGATGGCACCAAAATCCTGAACGGCCTATCCTTGGTAAAGGGTATGGCGGCAGGTGTAGCGATTTTCCATCAGCCCAATATTCGTATCGAACATACGGTTGCCGAGGACACCGAAGCAGAACGCCACCGTGTCTATTCCGCTTTTGACAAGATGCGAGAACAAATCGACCGGATGACTAGCCAGATTGATTTTGGCAACGGCGGTGAACATGACGAGGTTCTTCAAACCTATAAGATGTTTGCTTATGATGAAGGTTGGTCGCGCCGGATTAATGAGGCCATCGACAGCGGGCTAACCGCCGAGGCAGCGATTGAACGCGTTCAGCAACGCACAAGAATGCGCATGCGCCAGATTGACGATCCGCTGCTTGCCGACCGAATGCACGATCTGGAGGACCTGTCCAACCGGCTGTTGCGTATTGTGTCGGGGCAGATGAATACCGCTGCGCAAATGGGGTTGAAGCAGGACTCGATTCTGGTGGCCCGCAACCTTGGTCCTGCCGAATTGCTCGAATATGACAAACGCCGGTTGCGCGGGGTCATCCTGGAAGAAGGATCACTGACCGCGCATGTCATTATCGTGGCCCGTGCCATGGGGATACCTGTACTTGGCCGGGTCGGCGGGGTGCGCCAGTTTATCCGCGATGGTGATATGCTACTCCTGAATGCAGATGAAAAAAGTGTCATCGTCAGACCCGGACAGCCCGCACAAGAGGCCTTTCAAAGCGATCTTTCCGACCGGCAAAAACAAAAAGCCCGTTACGCCGCACTTCGCGATGAACCAGCGATCACCCGCGATGGCAAGAAAATCGAACTGATGATTAATGCCGGGCTTCGCGATGATGCCTCGGCGCTCGCGCTTACCGGTGCGGACGGTATTGGTCTGTTCCGTACCGAGTTCCAGTTTCTGATCTCTGCGACTTTGCCACAACGCGAACGGCAACAGCGTTTCTACCGCGATGTCCTTGATGCGGCGGGCGATAAGCCGGTTATTTTTCGCACCATTGATATCGGCGGAGATAAGGCCCTGCCCTATCTGAAAACGGCGGGTATCGAAGAAGAGAACCCGGCACTTGGTTGGCGAGCGTTGCGTCTGGCACTCGATCATGAAGGCCTTATGAAGGCGCAAGCACGTGCGCTTCTGGAGGCTACAGCAGGCCGCACGCTGAATGTTATGTTCCCTATGGTCTCCGAACCCTGGGAATTTGATGAAGCGAAAGCCATTTTCGACGCGCAAATCGCCTATCTGAATAGCCGGAAAAAATTACTGCCCAACCGGATACGTTACGGCGCAATGCTTGAGGTTCCTGCACTTGCCGAAATGCTTGATGTGTTGCTACCTAGAATCGATTTCCTGTCGATTGGCACCAATGATCTGACTCAGTTCCTTTTTGCCGCCGACCGCGCTGATCCGCGCCTTGCCGAGCGCTATGATTGGCTTAGCCCAGCCATCCTGCGCTTCATCAGCCGTGTTGTAAAAAGCAATGATGGCCATAATGTCGATATCTCGGTTTGCGGCGAAATGGGCGGACGGACATTGGAGGCAATGGCGCTGATCGGGATCGGGATTGAAAAGCTGTCCATTACACCTGCCGCCATCGGTCCTGTCAAAGCCATGATCCGGTCGTTAAGTTATAGTGAAGTTGCAACAAAGATGACTGAACTTCTTGCTAAACCCCCTGTCAATATGCGGGCCACTCTGATCGACTGGGCAAAGCAACAATCTACCGAAATCAGCTAGGGTATTGCACTGGCGTAAATGAATGTAAAACGCACGTTTGTGCATTGACTTTCGCTTATCGACTGCCATTGTCATTGCATTGCCCGGTAGAGGCATGAGGAGAACGGGTCTGTGGAAAATGAAGTGGTTGATGAAGCCCCGAATAGCGAGGAATTTCGGTTTCAAACCGTCGGCGAACAGCTAAAGACGGAGCGTGAGCGTCAGGGTCTAACTCTGACCGATGTTGCAACGCAGACACGCATTCCGATGCGGCATTTGGAATCGATTGAGAAATCACAATTCTCCGACTTGCCCGGATCTACCTATACGCTTGGATTTACAAGATCATATGCACGTAGTTTGAATATGGATGCTGCTAAGATAGGCGCTGAATTACGTACCGAGTTATCGCAGAGCGGACATGACAGTTACCATGTCCCTGCCCAAAATTACGAGCCTGCCGACCCGTCGCGTGTCCCTTCAAAGACGCTCGCCTGGACTGCGGCAGCGATCGCGGCTTTGTTACTTGCTGGATATCTGGTTTGGCGCAGCATCGCTCTTGATAGCAGCCCGGCAGCTTTGCCCCCCATTGCCGAAGCTGATGCGCCGCAAACGCCGTCCACAGCACCTTCCGCAGCAGCCGCTGCACCCATTGATAGCAGCGGCGCTGTAGTATTGACCGCAACTGAAACCGTTTGGATCAAGGTGTATGACGCCAATAAAAAACGCCTTTTTGAAAGCGAAATGAAGGCAGGCGATAGCTTTACGGTTCCGGTGGATGCAAATAACCCAATGATCGTTACAGGACGTCCGCAAGCGATAAATGTCACGATAGGCGGGAAGGCCGTGGCACCACTTGGCGCAGCCGATCGCACGATTGCAGATGTCGGGGTCAGCGCATCATCGCTGATCGCCCGGAAACCCGAGACTACCGCCAATATAGGTTCTGCGCCGCAGCCGACGGCAGCACCAGTAACAAATACCCCGTGATCCGGTGAAATTCGTAAAATAATGCTATAGCTCTTTATTGAGCATGGCATTGTTGTTATACAGTTTAAGTGATTGCGTTATTAAGGAGAAACCACATGAAGCTTCGGCTCGCCTTATTGGGCGCAACTGCCCTGCTTCTTTCGGCACCAATATTGGCACAAGACGCCAATGTGACTGGCCGTGTTACCAAACTTGAAAAAGAAATGGCGGCAGTTCAGCGTAAGGTTTTTCCAGACGGTTCTGGCAAGTTTTTTGAACCCGATATCAAGCCAGCCGATCCTGCCAAACCCTCCGTCTCTCCTTCTGGCAGCGCCGTCAGCGACTTGATAACCCGCGTCGATGCGCTGGAGACGCAGCTTGCAACTTTGACCGGCCAAGTCGAACAGCAAGGCAATGCCCAGCGTTCGATTGAAACACGTTTGAAAGCCGTAGAGGCCCAATTAAAGGCACAAGCAAGCGAACTAGTGGTTGCCGCAAATAGTTCCCCTCCACCCAAAATGGCTGCGGTAACGCCAGCGGCAAAGCCTGCTGCCAAGCCGGCAATTACTGTGCCCACAGCAAAGCCAAGCGCATCACGCACTGCTGCTGTTGCGGCCATTGGCAAACCTTCATCGGGTGACAGCTTTAGCGACGGATATGATTATGGATACCGGCTATGGGAAGCAAAATTTTATCCTGAGGCGCAGGTTCAACTGGAAGAAACCGTAAAGAAATTCCCCAAGCATTCGCGTATCAGCTATGCCCGTAACCTGCTAGGACGTGCATGGCTTGATGATAAAAAGCCCGCAACTGCCGTGAAGATATTTTACGACAATTACAAACTCGAACCACGCGGTGACCGGGCGCCTGAAAGCTTATATTTCTTGGGATCTGCTCTGACTGACTTGGGCAAAAATGCCGAAGCATGCGAAGCATATGGGCAGCTGGCAACAGCTTATCCCGTTGAATCCAAAGATCGTTTGGCAGCGCGATTGGCAAGCGGCAAGACACGGGCAAAGTGTAAGTAATTGTGCGCGGATGATATTAAACTGAAACGCTTTACGGTATCTGTTGAACGCCTGACATCGGGTTTCACGCACAACAAACGTCTCGGTCTCGCTGTTTCTGGTGGGCCAGATAGTCTTGCATTATTGCTGCTTGCGAGCGAAGCATATCCAAACCGTATTACTGCCGCAACAATGGATCACGGTCTGCGAACCGAAGCCAGAGACGAGGCAAAATTTGTCGCACAATTATGCGCGGCGCGCTCCATCGCGCATGTGATCTTAACCCCAAACGAACCGATTACCGGCAACATCCAATCCGCCGCCCGCGAGGCGCGCTATGCCTGTCTCGATCGCTGGGCAACCGAGACAGGCTGCGACTATATCGCCACCGCCCATCACGCCGATGACCAGCTTGAAACTCTGCTCATGCGGCTGGCACGGGGCAGCGGAGTTGATGGACTATCGGGCATCCGCAGCATTAATGGGCGCATTATTCGTCCGCTTCTTGGTTTTAGCAAAGCCGAACTCATCAGCATTTGTGAGGATGCAGGCGTTACACCTGTTCAAGACCCCAGCAATGATAACGCCGATTTTGATCGCGTTCGTATCCGCCAATTTCTTGCAACATCGCCTCATTCATTTGATCCCGCCGCTGCCACGCGGACTGCTTATGCACTGGAGCAAGCATCGCAAGCGCTTGACTGGATGACGTCCAATTTATCCGGTCGAATTACACAATCGAAAAACGGCATTTCTCTTGATCCAGCTGCCCTGCCCCGTGAACTGCAAAGGCGCTTGTTGTTGAATGCGCTAAAAATGATCGATCAGGATATTCGACCGCGCGGCGACAGCATTGATCGGGCTCTGGATTGTTTAAGTATCAGTGAAACGATTACGCTGGGCAACATCCTCTGCAAAGGGGGGGCAATATGGCATCTGTCACCCGCCCCGAAACGCCGAAACTGGTGAAAAATTCGATGAGAGATATTCAATCATGCTGTATTGTCATTCATCATTTAGTGCCTACATGGTAATTGAAGAAATTAGGCATGATTTTGTAGGGTACACGCAATGAATGATGAACAAGAACCAAAGGGCAGTCCTTTGATGCGTAATATGGCAATTTGGGCTGCGGTGATGGTTGCTGTTCTGCTCGTCATATCCATATTCAGTGGCGCTGCAACCGAACCCTCACAAGGAATCAGTTATTCCAGTTTCCGTGAAAAAATAACCGCGGGTAACGTCAAATCGGTATCGATTGCGCCTGACCGCATTGTCGGTAAGCTTGATAACGGGGAAGCATTCGCCACAGTTCCAGTGCCAGATGACGGCACATTGTATCAATTGCTTGAAGAAAAAAATGTCGATGTACAGGGCAAACAGGCTGAACAACCAAGCTTACTCATGTACTTACTTATCAATGCTCTACCCTTCATGTTAATTTTGGGCATTGCGTTTTTTGTTCTGCGCCAGATGCAAAAAGGCAGCGGGTCGGGCGCAATGGGCTTTGGCAAATCCAAAGCCAAGTTGCTGACCGAAAAACATGGCAAAGTGACATTTGAAGATGTGGCTGGCATCGATGAAGCGCGCGAAGAATTGCAAGAAATCGTCGAGTTCCTGAAAGACCCGCTTAAATTCTCACGCCTTGGTGGCAAAATTCCCAAAGGTGCATTGCTCGTTGGTTCGCCAGGTACGGGTAAAACTCTTCTCGCTCGCGCTATTGCAGGCGAAGCTGGCGTGCCATTCTTCTCGATTTCCGGTTCGGACTTTGTTGAAATGTTTGTTGGTGTCGGCGCGAGTCGCGTCCGCGACATGTTTGAACAAGCCAAGAAAAACGCACCGTGCATCATTTTCATCGATGAAATTGACGCTGTTGGCCGCAGCCGCGGTGCTGGACTTGGTAACCAGAATGACGAGCGCGAACAAACTCTCAACCAATTGCTAGTCGAGATGGACGGTTTTGAAGCAAATGAAGGCATCATCATAGTTGCCGCCACCAATCGTCCAGACGTCTTGGACCCTGCGTTGCTTCGTCCGGGCCGTTTTGACCGTCAGGTTGTCGTGCCTCGCCCCGATATCGATGGTCGCGTCAAAATCCTTGAAGTGCATATGAAAAAAGTTCCGCTGGCACCCGATGTTGATGGTCGCGTTATTGCGCGCGGGACGCCTGGTTTCTCTGGTGCTGATTTGGCAAACCTTGTGAACGAAGCAGCTCTGCTCGCCGCCCGACGTGGCAAGCGTTTGGTTGCTATGCAGGAATTTGAGGATGCCAAGGACAAGGTCATGATGGGCACCGAACGGCGCTCTATGGTTATGACCGAGGATGAAAAGAAAATGACTGCCTATCATGAGGCAGGCCATGCGATCGTTGCGGTGCATGAACCTGCCTCTGATCCGATCCACAAAGCAACGATCATCCCGCGTGGTCGTGCTCTTGGTATGGTAATGCGTCTGCCAGAACGTGATAATTACAGCTATCACCGTGACAAAATGCACGCCAACATGGCGGTATCTATGGGTGGTCGCGTCGCTGAAGAAATGATTTTTGGATATGACAAAGTATCTTCAGGTGCATCCAGCGATATTCAATACGCCACCAGCCTTGCGCGCGATATGGTCACGCAATGGGGTATGTCGGATGAGCTCGGTCCTTTGCAATATGAAGAAAAACAGGACGGCTATCTCGGTTACGGCATGGCACAGCGCAGTGCCATGTCAGACGAAACCGCGAAAAAAATCGATGCCGAAATCCGTAAACTTGTGGAAACAGGACATGCCCGTGCGACAGCATTGCTTAAGAAAAATGCCAAGCAACTGCACTTACTGGCAAACGCATTGCTTGAGTTTGAAACATTGTCGGGTGACGAGATCACAAATCTTTTGAAAACCGGCAAATTTGAGCGTGACAACAAATCCAAAAATTCACCTTCGGGTGCCCCACAGATTGGTTCTGCTATTCCAAAGGCGGGTCGCGGCAAACGGACAAATATAGGCGGCGCAAATCCGCAGGGCGTTTGATTTAAGGCAGCATGATACCCGTTCTTTTGGGAAAGATGCTGCGCTTAAATTCCTGTGACCTTGCCACATTAATACCCTATTCACTCTCTATTCCCGATTTCTAAGGTTACAAAGACCAGAAACGGGATGAAAATTTATGCAGGTTAAATACTGGGTCTCAGCAGCAGCATTTTTGTGCGCATCAGCAACATACGCAATGGATGCCGAGACATTCTATATCAAAGGATTGGCATTACAGAAAAAAGGGATGGCCGCTATGTTTTCGTCCGATCTGAAAATTGTGATGTCTGAATTCAAGGCTGCTGCAACGTCAGTAAAAGCGGAGAATGATGCTGCAAAGGCCAAAGGTAATCCGATTTACTGCGTGCCTGCAAAGCCCAAGAAAATGAGCGCAGAGCAATTGCTGGCCGAATTTGGTAGTATCCCGGCATCACGGCGCAAATTGCAAACTGTCAAAGCCGCCTGGCGAGAGATCGCGATCCGTAAATATCCGTGCTAAGCTAGGAAGCCCTGCCTATGCCTATTTATTGCGATGAAAGCGGCGGCGTTGGGCGTGGGGTAATGACACTCGCCGCAGTGCATATTGAGGCGGCTGCGGCCGATACTCTGCTCGACCGGTTTCGCGAGGTTACCGGGCGGTCCGATGAACTAAAAGGCAGCCGCATCGACCTTTCCGAGCGCGCCTATGTCTGGGAACTGATTGCGCATACGGGCGCACAGGTGACCGTTGGTATTGCGCTGTCGGCGCTCAAACCCAAAGAAGGCGAAGATCGCGGTGACCATGACATCGCTATCTATGCAGAGTTGCTGAACGACGTGATCGGATCAATGCTGCCGCAAACCGGCGGTTGCGCACATGTGATTATCGATGATGGTCGATACGGTCCTGAAACCCTTCAACTGGTCCGTGACGATATTGGAAAGCTTGTTGGTCCCTGCGGGCAAGCAAGCCTTGAACTCAGCCACCGGTCACCCGGCCTGCAAATCGCCGATGTCATCGCCAACACGTTCTTCAATCGCGCATTGGTGAATGACCGACAGGCGCGAATGGCAGCGATCGCGCAACCCTTGCTCGACAGCGGACAGATCAAATTGAGGTTGTTAGCCGGTAACGCCTAAAGCGAAGATCAGGCTGGAAAATAAAGCCAAAGCAAGTAGCGCAAAGTTGCTAAGCAAAAACGTCCGCCATATCGCACCAATTCTAGACGTCTGATACGCACGGTGCAGCTGTCGATAAATATGCAGCGGCGGTACAAAAATTAAAGCTAATATAGTGATGACAAATGGCGCGCTTTCTTCGCTGGAAAAGCTTAGCACCAAGCCCCCAATCGCACTGAGCATCATCATAAAACATAGCGAATAGGTAATAAAAACCGCATGATCGAAAAGCTTAAATTGCCGTCGCCAGAAAAATAGCAACCACAAAAACGGCAACGATATTGGTATCAGGGCCCAGCTAAACTTATAGGCGCTGGACTGGATTTTATAGAGCAGAAGCTGCGGATTTTCCACCGCATGTTTAGCGGCTTGGTTAAGCCGGGCAGAACCAAAGAATTGGAGATCGGTGAATTTCCACTTGTTCTCGCCTCCTTCACCTTTGGACAGAGCATTTTGCACGTTGTTCATCATCTTAACCGTCAACCGTTCGCTCTCAAGTTCATCTTCAATCTCCAAAACCGGCTGCGCTGCTTTCTTGGCAGCAGCAAGATCGTCCTCCAGCTGCGCAATCCGCGTCTCACTCTTACTCTTATCCAGCGCAAATTTGCGTGCCGCTATGTCGGCTACGCGCATGTCCTTACCACGATTTTCCTCCAGCTTTTTCAAATCACTGCGGTGCCGCGTAATCTCGCCATCAATCCATTCATAACCAGCTGCTTTCTCGGCAATCTTGTCTTTCTTATTCTTTTCAAGCTCCGAAATTTGATCGAGTATTTCTTTGCGGTCCGATTGATATTGAACCCCAGTCTTTTCAGCTGTCAGCTTCGTATTGATGCTCGGTGCCTGAGGCGCGAGATAGCTGAACACGGCAAAGGTCAGGAACACGGTAAACAAAAACAGCGCGAGCGGCGAAACGAACTTTGCCCGCTCGCCGTGAACATAGCGCCGCGTCAGCTCGCCTGGATACCAGAACAGCATCGGCAATGTACGCCATATCTTGCCATCGAAATGAAAGACCCCGTGGACCAAATCATGGCCAAAGCCGCGAAGCGTGCGGTGGACATGCGCTTTTTGCCCACAAGCAACGCAATGTGGCCCGGTCAGTTCCGTACCACAATTCAGGCAGCTGGTTTCGTGCGTGTCATCCGCCCGCTCGCCAGCGACCGGCTCAACGGCCCTGCCCAACAAGGCGCCCGTTGCGATGTCTGCTGCTGTTTCTAACCCCGTTGACATAAGACAGTTTTATCAAAGCAATACACAATTGGCGAGAGGATTTTGCGACGCGCACAAAAAACCCGGCGGATAAGGCCGGGCTTTTTGTAACGCATCAAGTCAGCAATTGCTTACCGGTCATAATCCCGCGCAACGCCAGCGCCACGTGCAGGGGCGGCCGCCGTCAAACGCAGTGCTTCGGCAGACAGGCTGATCGATCCGATTTCATCAGGCGTTTCATCTTCATCCATCTGCACCTTTTGCAGCGATTGGACGAGACCTTCGGTCAGATGGTCAGGACGTACGGTTTCTTCAGCGATTTCGCGCAATGCCACGACCGGATTTTTATCACGGTCACGGTCAACGGTCAGCTCCGCACCACCCGAAATCTCCCGCGCACGCTCGGCCGCAAGGAGAACGAGGTCAAAACGGTTGGTGATCTTATCAATGCAATCTTCAACGGTAACGCGTGCCATTATGGCTCCTGATTCTCTAAAATGTCTAAGAAAGTTCAGCGCAACTAAGGCCGAACCTGCGAATTGTCAATGAAAAGGCTGGAGGGGTGCGTGGCGGCTGTGTAAATAACGGGAATTGTGAAAACACAGTGACAGGTGGGTTACATTCAGCGTTATTTAGTACCCGGCCCACCGCGTCGCCGCTGGTCAAGAAAAACGGAGGGTTACACTATGGTCTCACACTATATACTTGGAATTACAGTGCCAGGTACGATAACCCGTCAATTAATTTCACCCAGCTTGCAATGTAGGATTTCTCCTGCGACATGTTAATCCGGCACCGTCAGTCTGCGGCTGTGAGCATCGTCATCAGCCCCTGTTCCAGCACTGCAAAGCTGCCCTAAAAAGCGACAAAGGAGACAGTTTCGTCCTCATAGTGCGTCTCTTATGTCGCTTTATCTGGCACCTCCTTCGCGCCTCTGCGTTCTCTGGTTAAAAAACAGGTTCACGCCAAGGCCACCAAGACCGCAGAATTTGATGTGTGCATTTGCTGCAACGCACGCCTCCGTAAAACCGCTCTGCACCGCGATGACAAAGCCTGTTCTGCTGTGAGCCATTGGCTTTCAGCCACCTTGTGCTCGGCAGACCCGGAACAGGCTTGCGCAGGGTCCCAGCGGAGGTGTTGCCGTATGGCCTGATACAGCCTATCTCTTGGCTATGCAGGGTAATACTCCACGGCACACATTTCCCGGCAAGGCATTCGAAGTGGCCGGGCATACGCTGCATATCCTGCATACGGGCGAGGAACGGTTGGCGGCGCTGTTGGCCCTTATCGACGGGGCGTGGCAATCCTTGCGCGTTTTCTTCTATATGTTTCATGCCGATGCAACGGGCACGCAAGTCCGCGATGCGTTGATTGATGCAGCGGCGCGCGGGGTGAAGGTGGAGTTGATGATCGACCGTTTCGGATCGAGTGCGATTAGCGAGATTTTCTTTTCCCCACTGATTGCTGCAGGGGCAAATTATCATAGCTTCAGCTCGCGCTGGGGCCTTGGCTATTTTATCCGTAACCACCAGAAAATGGTCATTGCCGATGAGACCTATGCACTGATTGGCGGGTTCAATATTACCGATGAATATTTTGACCGCGCGGGTAACAAAAGCTGGGAAGACTTAGGCGCGGTGATATCAGGGCCGCAGATTGCGCCGCTGGTTGCTTATTATGACAAACTTTCCGGCCTGACCGACGATGGCCATGTGCCATTCCTTAAGATGCGTCAGCTGATCCGCGGCTGGAGCCCGGCCACCGGCCCAGTCCGTTGGTTGATGGGTGGCCCGACCAATCGTATCTCACCTTGGGCGCGGATGCTCAAGACCGATATGGAGCACGCGAGATGCGTCAATATGGCCTTTGCCTATTTCTCGCCCTCGCAAAATGTACTGCGCCGTATTGCCAAAGTAGTGGCGCGGGGCGGCAGTGCGCGGGCGATCCTTGCCGGTAAGACCGACAACGGGGCGACGATGGACGCGGCGCGTTTGCTCTATGGGTATTTGCTGAAACGCGGTGTCCAGCTCTTTGAATTTCAACCGCGCCCGCTGCACATGAAGCTGCTGGTGATGGATGATATCTGCTATATTGGTTCGGCCAATCTTGA